>JAYSWK010000216.1:0-4862 GCA_043718085.1 Rhodobacterales bacterium | reverse complement strand
CGGGATAGATGAAATGCATGGCGACGGCGCGCTCGGGATGCGTCATTCCCCCGACCATCAGGCTGATCGGTTGGCCGCTGGTGGACCCGATCACCACTTCAGGGGCGCAAATGCCGTCCAACTTGGTGAAAATGTCGATCTGCAGGCTGCGCTCTGCCGGGACCGCTTCAATCACGTGGTCGGCCATGGCTGCATCCGCCAGATGTGTGCTTGTGGTGATCCGGGCCAAGGCGGCGTCAGCCATGGGACGCGGGGTCAAACCACGGTCAACAAAGGCGTCAAGGTTGCGACCGATTGTGGCCAGCGCCTTGGCAAGACTGTCTGCGTTGCGCCCGATCAGCATCACCTCCACCCCGGCGCGGGCAAAGACCTGTGATATCCCCTGCCCCATCAGGCCGTTTCCGACGATCGCCACCTTTTTGACCTCTGCCACGGTTTTCATTGTGTCAGCCCCATTGATGGTCCTTCACCTGCATTAGGACGGCAAACATGGCAACCTTGCAAGCCCGCCGCGTTTGCCGCACCCTGCCAGGGCCGAAAAGGAGGCCAGCATGCCTTTGGAACTTGTCACCATTCCCTGCCTCGCCGACAATTACGCCTATCTTCTGCACGACGCCGCGTCCGGCCATACGACCCTGGTCGACGCGCCCGAGGCCACGCCGATCCTGAACGCCCTTGCCGCACGCGGCTGGCGGCTGGACCAGATCCTTTTGACCCATCACCATTCCGACCATATTCAGGGTGTGCCCGAAATTGTGGCCGCGACCGGGGCCGTGGTTCTGGGTGCCCGCGCCGATGCCCACCGCCTGCCCCCCCTGACCCGCGCCATGGCCGAGGGCGATTCGGTTCTGATCGGGTCCGAGAAAGCCCATGTCCTCGACGTTTCGGGCCACACGCTTGGCCATATCGCCTTTCACCTGCCGCAAAGCTCCCTTGCCTTCACCGCCGACAGCCTGATGGCCGGCGGTTGCGGGCGGCTATTCGAGGGCAGCCCGGCCCTTATGTGGCAAAGCCTGTCCAAACTCGCCGCTCTGCCGGGCGAAACGCTGATCTGTTCGGGCCACGAATACACCACGACCAACCTGCGCTTTGCCGCGACGATCGAGCCTGAAAACCCGGCCCTTCAGGCGCGCACCGCCAAAGTCGCAAAGGCGCGGGCCGAAGGTCGGCCGACCGTTCCCTCGCGCCTGTCGGGCGAGCTTGCGACCAACCCGTTTCTGCGCGCCCGCCTGCCCCATGTCAAAGCGCTGATCGGCCGCCCCGATGCCTCGGACGCCGAAGCCTTTGCCGAAATCCGCGCCAGGCGCGACAAATTCTGAACTTTTTCAATCACTTTTTGGGCACGGTCCTTAAGGAATACGTTTTCAACATTAAATAGCACTTGAAGATTGCCGAATAACACCGATCCTTAACCTCATGAGGCCACGGTCGTAACGGGCCTGCCGGACAACCCGGGGCCCGTGGACCTGCAAAACAGGAGCACGCTAAAGTGCCATCATTTTCGACCACGCTCGAGCAAGCCATTCACGGCGCCCTGGCGCTTGCCAATGCCCGCCGTCACGAACTCGCCACGCTGGAACATCTCCTGCTGGCCCTGATCGACGAACCCGACGCCGCCCGCGTGATGAAGGCGTGCTCGGTCGATCTGGATGCGTTGAAAAAGACGCTGGTCGATTTCATCGACGACGATCTGTCCACCCTTGTGACCGATGTCGAAGGGTCGGAAGCCGTGCCAACCGCTGCCTTCCAGCGCGTGATCCAGCGTGCGGCCATCCATGTCCAATCCTCGGGCCGCAACGAGGTGACGGGGGCCAATGTCCTGGTTGCCATCTTTGCCGAACGCGAATCCAACGCCGCCTTTTTCCTGCAAGAACAAGACATGACGCGCTATGACGCGGTGAACTACATCGCCCATGGCGTGGCCAAGGACCCCTCCTTTGGCGAGGCGCGGCCCGTCACCGGCGCGGACGAGCCGCATGAAACGCCCAAGGGCGAGGCGGGTGACACCAAGGAATCGGCCCTGTCGAAATATTGCGTCGACCTCAACATCAAGGCCCGCAAGGGCGAGGTTGACCCCCTGATCGGCCGCGAGGCCGAGGTTGAGCGTTGCATTCAGGTCCTGTGCCGCCGCCGCAAGAACAACCCGCTTCTGGTGGGCGATCCCGGCGTGGGCAAGACCGCCATTGCCGAAGGCTTGGCCCTGAAAATCACGCGGGGCGAGACGCCCGAGATATTGGCAAATGCCACGATCTTCTCGCTCGACATGGGGGCCCTTCTGGCCGGCACCCGCTATCGCGGCGATTTCGAGGAACGCCTGAAAGCCGTTGTGAAAGAGATGGAGGATCACCCGGACGCGATCCTGTTCATCGACGAGATTCACACCGTGATCGGTGCCGGTGCCACCTCGGGTGGGGCGATGGACGCCTCCAACCTGCTGAAACCTTCCCTGCAAAGCGGCAAGATGCGCTGCATGGGATCGACCACCTACAAGGAATACCGCCAACACTTCGAAAAGGACCGCGCTTTGTCGCGCCGGTTCCAGAAGATCGACGTGAACGAGCCTTCGGTCGAAGATACCGTCAAGATCCTCATGGGCCTGAAACCCTATTTCGAGGAACATCACGACCTGCGCTACACCCATGACGCCATCAAGGCCGCGGTGGAACTGTCGGCCCGCTACATCCACGACCGCAAACTACCCGACAAGGCGATTGACGTGATCGACGAGGCGGGTGCCGCCCAGCACCTTTTTACCGAAAGCAAACGCCGCAAGACCATCGGCATCAAAGAGATCGAGGCGGTTATCGCCAAGATCGCCCGCATCCCGCCGAAATCGGTTTCCAAGGACGATGCCGAGGTGCTGCGCGATCTGGAAAAGACCCTCAAGCGCGTGGTCTTTGGTCAGGACAAGGCGATCGAGGCCCTGTCTTCGGCCATCAAACTTGCCCGCGCGGGCCTTCGCGAACCTGAAAAGCCCATCGGCAACTACCTCTTCGCCGGCCCCACCGGTGTCGGCAAGACCGAAGTTGCCAAGCAACTGGCCAGCACCCTTGGCGTTGAACTGCTGCGCTTTGACATGTCGGAATACATGGAGAAACACGCCGTCTCCCGCCTGATCGGTGCCCCGCCCGGCTATGTCGGCTTTGATCAGGGCGGCATGCTGACAGACGGCGTCGACCAGCACCCGCATTGCGTGCTCTTGCTCGACGAAATCGAAAAAGCCCACCCCGATGTCTACAACATCCTTCTTCAGGTGATGGACCACGGCAAGCTGACCGATCACAACGGCCGCGCCGTCGATTTCCGCAATGTCGTGCTGATCATGACCACCAATGCCGGGGCCTCGGACGCGGCCAAGGAATCGATCGGCTTCAACCGCGCCAAACGCAATGGCGAGGATACCGCCGCGATCGAGCGCACCTTCACGCCCGAGTTTCGCAACCGACTGGATGCCGTGATCGCCTTCGCGCCGCTTGACCGCGCCGTGATCCTGCAGGTGGTCGAAAAGTTCGTCATGCAGTTGGAAGCACAGCTTCTGGACCGTGGCGTGCATATCGACCTGTCGCCCGAAGCTGCCGCCTGGTTGGGTGAAAAGGGCTATGACGACAAGATGGGCGCGCGTCCGCTGGGTCGCGTGATCCAGGAACACATCAAAAAGCCGCTGGCCGAAGAGCTGTTGTTCGGCAAGCTGACCAAGGGTGGCCTGGTTCATATCGGCGTCAAGGACGATGCCATCGTGCTGGCCTATGAAGAGCCGCAAAAGCCCCGCATCGCCGGGCAAAAGCCGCCGCTCCTGATGGCCAAGTGATCCGGGGCTTCGCCCCCCAAGACACAGGCCCCCGCCGGATTGGCGGGGGCCTGTGTCATTAGAGCGGGATGAGGTTTCATGGAAACAACCGCATCGAAATGCGCGTTCGAGCGAATGCGAGAGGCAGCGTTTTTCGATTCCATGCAAACTCATCCCGCTTTGAAATTTGGGCCTGGGCCACCGAAACTTGTGGGCGAAAGCGGGCCAACCGGCAGAAAATCAGGGGCGCCAAACCTTTCATTTTGGTTAATGAAAATCGGTAACCATCTGAGAACACACGAAAAAACACGATGTCAAAAACTTTGACATCGCCCCTTTTCAACGCTCGGTCAGCTTCAACTCGATCCGCCGATTTTGCGCCCTGGCCTCGGGCGTGTCACCCGTCGCGACCGGCTGATATTCGCCAAACCCGGCTGCGGCCAGTCGTTCCGGTGGAAAGCCCAGATCGTTTTGCATGAACTTCACAACCGACAACGCCCGCCCTTGCGAAAGGGCCCAGTTGTCGGCAAATTCTCCTGCCCCGGACAGGGGGATATTGTCCGTATGCCCGTCAACCCGGATGATCCAGTTGATTTCTGGCGGGATCTGACCCACCACCTGTTTCAGCGTGTCGACAACCTGCCGGATCTGCGCCTGACCCTCGGGGGCAAGATCGGCCGAGCCGGGGTTGAACAGAACCTCGCTGTCAAAGACAAAGCGATCCCCCACCACCCTGACCCCGGGCTGGCCGGCCAAAAGGCGGCTGATCTGGCCAAAGAATTCCGACCGGTACTTCGACAGGTCCTGGTTTTCCAGGGCCAGCCGCTTGCGCTCCGCCTCCTCCAGATCCGCCCGTCTTTTCTGCTCTGCCGCGACCTGCGCCAGCGCCGCGTTCAACTGGCTGCCCAGGGCCTCGATCTGAACATTGGCCGACTTGTCCTTGTCCGCCGAAGCATCCAGCAGTGCCTGCAAACTGCCAAGCTGGGCACGCAGGGCCGTCATCTGCTGGTTCAACAGCGCCATGTCGCGCGCGGCTTTCAGAATCTCCTGATCCTTGGCCGTCAGGATCTTTTGC
>JAYSWK010000215.1:0-4874 GCA_043718085.1 Rhodobacterales bacterium | reverse complement strand
TACGGGTCGAGGGTTTTTCGAAGATCAGCGCGACGATGCGACCGGCCAAAGGCTGTTCGTCATCCGGCTCGCCCTTGGGGCGACCATTGCGGGCGGTTTTCATCGCCCGGGCAGAATTGATCATGGCCCGCAGATCGGCTGCGTCGGTTTTGTGGATATCAAGGAAGTGTTTCATGTCGCTTTCTTTGTCAAAGCTGGGGGCCGGTCAGCGGACCCGCGAAGGATGTCGAAGGGCTTGATGGGATCAAAGGTCTTTTTCCACCGCCAGTGCCACCCGGTCCAGTCGGGCCAGCGCCTCGGTGATATCGCCGTCCGGGATGTTCAGCGCCGGAAGCAGGCGGACCACATTGTCGGCCGCAGGCACCGTCAACAGATGCTGGCCATAGCCCGCCTTGACCACATCGGTGTTGGGGGCCGTGCATTTCAGCCCCAGGATCAGCCCCTCGCCCCGGACCGCCTCGAACACTTTGGGATGGGCCGCAACCAGCCCCTCCAGCCCCTGCCGGAACCGCGCACCCTTGGCGGTGACCTGGTCCAGAAAACCGGGGACGGTGATGATCTCGACCACTTTGGCGCCCACGGCGCAGGCCAGGGGGTTGCCGCCATAGGTTGACCCATGGGTGCCCGCGACCATGCCCCGCGCCGCATCTTCGGTCGCAAGAACGGCCCCCAGGGGAAATCCGCCGCCGATGCCCTTGGCGACCATCATGATGTCCGGCGTGACGCCGGCCCATTCATGGGCGAAAAGCCTGCCCGTCCGACCCATGCCGCATTGCACCTCGTCGAAGATCAGCAAGGTGCCCGTGTCGTCGCAAAGATCGCGCAGGCCCTTCAGGCATTGATCCGGCACCACCCGGATGCCGCCTTCGCCTTGCACAGGCTCGATGATCACGGCACAGGTGTCCCGCGTGATGGCAGCCTTCAGCGCCGCGTGGTCGGCCCATTTCAGATGGGTAAAGCCGGGCATCAGGGGCCCGAACCCATTGACCATCTTTTCCGACCCCGCCGCAGCAATCGCCCCGGTCGAGCGACCATGGAACGACCCTTCGAACGCCACGATCTCGGTCCGCGCGGGCTCATCCTTGTCGTGATGGAACTTGCGCGCCATCTTGATGGCAAGCTCGGCCGCTTCGGTGCCGGAATTGGTGAAAAACACCGTGTCGGCAAAGGTGGCTTCGACCAGCAATGCGGCCAGCCGTTCCTGTTCGGGGATGCGGTAAAGGTTCGACACATGCCACAGCTTTTGCGCCTGCTCGGTCAGCGCGGCCACCAGTGCGGGATGGGCATGGCCCAAGGCATTCACCGCAATTCCCGCGCCCAGATCCAGATATCGCGCGCCGGTTTCCGACGTCAGCCACGAGCCTTCGCCTTTGACGAAAGCCAAGGGCGCACGATTGTAGGTCGGCAATACGGCAGAGATCATGAGGGTGGTCCTTTGAAACAAGCTCAAGGGGTGCCAAAGCGCGGCAGAAAGGTCAACGGAATTGCAGCTGGTTGGCCCGATTGTCACACATCGGTGGCCAAAGATGATCGGGCGCCTACGCGGGTTGGCGTCGGCGTCGCGGCAGGGGCAAGGGCAAGGGGCGGCTCTGCGGGATCATGACCGCGCCATAGGCACTTTCGCCGCCCCTGTAAAGGGCCCGCTTTTTTGGGGATCAGCCGTCACGGCCCCCCGACCAGCGTGACGCGCCCCTCGACCGCCGGGGCCACCTTGCCCAGCTTTTCGACATAGGCCATCACGTCATTGGCCACCAGCGCCCCCGCCCCGGTGTCGGTGATCAGCCGCCCGCCGCCCAGGGCGGCATAGCCGTCCCCGCCGCCAAGGATGAAGTCATTGACCGCCACCTTGTATAGCCTGTCCGCCTCCAGCACCGCGCCGCCCACCTTGACCTCGGCAATCCGCGATCCCGGCTCGGCCGAGGGATCATAGACGATTGTCAGACCCGAAACCTGCGCAAAGCGGCCCGACCCTTTTTCGGCCTGGCTGACCCCGTTTTCCAGCGCGGCCAGCAGCTGACTGCCGGGGATCTCGGTCAGTTGCGTGACATTGCCAAAGGGCAGCTCGGTCAGGATATCGCGGCGCGTCAGTCTGGTGCCAGGGTCATAGGTCCGGTCCGCCCGGATGCCCCCGCCGTTCATGATGGCCACATCCGCGCCAGTCGCCGCCCGCATCGCATCGGCGATCAGGTCGCCCATCGCACTTTCCTCGCCCCGCACCACATTGCGCCGGCTGTCCATCGCGGTTTCGGTGGTGCCGATTTCCACATCCAGCGTCTTGTCCAGTTCCGCCTGATAGGCATCGACCCGTGCCTGCGTTTCAGGGTCGGGCGTCACCAGTGCCGTGTCGATGAAGCGAAAGCTTGGCGTCCATTTCACGACGCGCTTGCCGTCCTTTTCCGAAATGTCGACCATCAGGTCCAAGGGGCTTAAATATCGCGCATCGATCGAGGTTTCGACATAGGCGGTGATCCCGTCATAGGATGTGCCATAGGAATGGTCATCACCCGACAAAACCACGTCAAATGCCCTGGAATGGACCAGTTTCAGATCGTTGTAGATATCGGTCTGCACAACGCCCACAACCAGATCCGCCCCATCTGCCCGGGCCGCCCTGGCTGCAGAAATCGCCGTTTCAACCGTGGGCAGGAACTTCAGATCCCCGGTCGAGGACACTTCGGGCGAGCTGTCCTGCGCCACCGGGATCAGCGCGATCCTGACCCCTGCGACCTCTTTGACCACCACGCCGCCCAGTCCCGGTATGGGGGCACCATCGGCACCGGTTATGTTGATCGCAGCCCAAGGGTAGGCCGAAGCCGCCATTTTCTGAAAGAAATTCTCGGGGCCAAAGTCAAACTCGTGGTTGCCCGGCACGGCCAGATCAAACGGCACCAGAGCGGTCAGATCAATCGTGTTCTGCCCCTTGTCAAAGCCCGACAAAAGCGACGGCGACAGCATGTCGCCGTCGAAAAGATACAGCATGTTGGGATTGGCCGCGCGTTCGGCCCGTGCGACGGCATTCAGCCGGGCAAAGCCGCCCTGCGCGCCATTTCCGGCAAAGTTATAGACATCGCCAACCCCCAGAAGGGTGATTTTCACCGGCTCTGCCGCCACGGGCAGGGCAAGGGCGCAACCCAGAACGGCCGCAATGAACGTGAACCTTGTCATGATGCGATTCTCCCATATCAACCTTTGCGTGCAATGCTGCGCCGTCCCAGGCAACAGGGCAATGACAGATTGACCCATCCCCCCCTTTCAGGCATGACCCTGCCGCAAACAAAGGGGCCCAGATGCTGATCTACAAGATCTTCCGCCGTGCCGAATGGGTCGCGTTCCGTGACGCCGGGCAGACGCGTGGCGCGCCCATCGACCTGACCGATGGCTATATCCACTTCTCCACCGCCGCTCAGGTCGCCGAGACGGCTGCCAAGCATTTTGGCACCGAAAGCGACCTTGTGCTGCTGGCTTTGGACAGTGACCGTCTGGGCCCTGCGCTGAAATGGGAACCCTCGCGCGGTGGGGCTTTGTTTCCCCATCTGTACCGGATGCTGACCCAGGCCGATGTCCTGTGGGACAAATCGCTGCCTCTGGGGGCCACGGGCCATATCTTCCCCGAAGGCGTGTTTTGAGCGGCACCGGCGGCCCCGGCCTTTACGAAAAGGCGGGGCTGGCCCTTTTGCACCGACTCGACCCCGAAGTGGCACATGGCTTGTCGCTAATGGCCCTGAATGCGGGTCTTGTTCCCCTGCCCGGCCCCGTGACCTCGTCCCGGTTGCAAACGAATCTTGCGGGCTTGCCGCTTCTCAATCCCGTGGGTCTGGCCGCTGGCTTTGACAAGAACGCAACCGCGCAGGCCCCGCTTTGCCGTGTCGGTTTCGGCTTTGTCGAACTTGGTGCCGCCACCCCCCGGCCCCAACCCGGCAACCCAAGGCCCCGCCTGTTCCGTCTGAGCCAGGACCGCGCCGCGATCAACCGCTTTGGCTTTAACAACGACGGGGCCGAGGTCATCGCCACCCGCCTTGCCGCCCGCACAATCGGACCGGTGCCCGTCGGCCTGAACCTTGGGGCCAACAAGGACAGTGCCGACCGGGCGCAAGACTTCGCCAAGGTCCTGATGCAGTGCGGCCCCCATGTCGATTTCGCCACGGTCAACGTCAGCAGCCCCAACACCGAGAAGCTGCGCGACCTGCAGGGCCGCGCCGCCCTGACCGCCCTTCTGGCAGGCGTGATGGAGGTGCGTAGCACCCTGCCCCGCCCGATCCCCATATTCCTGAAGATCGCCCCCGATCTGACCGACCAAGACCTTGCCGAGATCGCCGAGGTTGCCCTGGCCTCGGGTCTGTCCGGCATCATTGCCACCAACACGACGCTTGACCGCCAAGGTCTGAAATCCCCAACTGCGGGCGAAAAGGGCGGGCTTTCCGGCGCGCCTTTGTTCGAAAAATCCACCCGCACCCTGGCACGCCTGTCTCAGTTGACCGCGGGCAAACTGCCGCTGATCGGCGTGGGCGGCATTTCCAGCGCAGATGACGCCTATGCCAAGATCCGCGCCGGGGCTTCGGCGGTGCAATTCTATACCGCCATGGTCTTTCACGGCATCTCGCTTGCCGCGCGCATCGCACAGAGCCTTGACACCCTTCTTGCCCGCGACGGCTTTGCCTCGGTCGCGGACGCCATCGGAACCGACCGCGCCGCCTGGCTTTGACCGCCCAGCGGGGCCAATGTTGTGTTTGCAAAGCGACGGCATTTTCCCAGCGCCCTCGACGCGCATTGGCATCCTAAAGCGGGATGGGTTTTCATGGAAGCAAACCCCATCGGGAAACGCGTTCGAGCGAATGCGAGAGGCAGCGTTTCCCGATTCCATGCAAACCCATCCC
>JAYSWK010000214.1:0-4879 GCA_043718085.1 Rhodobacterales bacterium | reverse complement strand
CGACTTGCAGCGTGGGGTTGTTGTGGACGCCCAAAAGCTCCAGCACCTCATCCGCAGATTCTTTCAACACCGTCGCGCGCGGATCAAAGTTCTTGTAGACGCGGTGGCCAAAGCCCATCAGGCGAAAGCCAGAATTTTTGTCCTTGGCTTTGGCGATATACTCCGGGATCCGGTCCACGGTGCCAATTTCGCGCAGCATTTCAAGGCAGGCCTGATTGGCGCCACCATGGGCCGGGCCCCACAGGCAGGCGATGCCGGCGGCGACGCAGGCAAAGGGATTGGCCCCCGACGAACCCGCCAGGCGCACGGTCGAGGTCGAGGCGTTCTGCTCGTGATCGGCATGCAGCAACATGATCCGGTCCAAAGCCTTGGCCAGAACCGGGTTGACCACATAATCTTCGGCCGGGACGGCAAAGCACATCTGCAAAAAGTTGCCCGCATAATCCAACGCGTTCCTGGGGTAAACGAAGGGCTGACCGATGGAGTATTTATAGGCCATGGCCGCGATCGTCGGCAGCTTGGCCACCATGCGGATCGAGGCCACCTCACGCTGCCACGGGTCGTTGATGTCAAGGCTGTCGTGATAAAACGCCGACATGGCGCCAACCACGCCCACCATCGTCGCCATAGGATGGGCGTCGCGGCGGAAACCGCGAAAGAAGTTGTGCATCTGTTCATGCACCATCGTGTGGCGCTGCACGCGGTTGGTGAAATCGCCAAGCTGATCCGCCGTCGGCAACTCGCCGTACAGCAAAAGATAGCACACCTCCAGATAGCTGGACTTGGCTGCAAGTTGTTCGATCGGGTAACCGCGGTGCAAAAGTTCGCCCTTGTCGCCGTCGATATAGGTGATGGCGCTTTCGCAAGCGGCGGTCGAGGTGAAGCCCGGATCAAAGGTAAAGACATCCGCCTCGGCGTAAAGCTTGCGGATGTCGATGACATCGGGCCCGATCGTGGGGGACATCACCGGCAGATCGAAACTTTTGTCGTTCAGCACCAGTCTGGCAGTCTTGGTCGGTGCGGTCATCGGCGTTTCCTCCGTTGGAGGGCCCCCCAAGGGGCCATGGCGGCCTGGCGTCAGGAACTTGCGTCCCGCAGCCGGGCAAGAGTTTCGTCGCGCCCGATGACAAGCATCATGTCAAAGACGCTCGGGGTGGCGGTCCGCCCGGCAATCGCGGCACGCAAGGTTTGCGCCAACTTGCCAAAGCCGATCCCCGCCTCTGCCGCGGCAGCATTGAGAATCGGCTCCAGATCCGCCTTTGTCCAAGAAGCATTTTGCAGCTGCAGCGTCAATGACGTCAGTATACCACGGGATACCGTATCAAGCAGCCGGGCCGCGGCCTCATCGGGAACAATGGGCCGGGATGTCAGCGCAAAGTGAGCCTTGTCAAGGAGTTCCGGGAATGTCTTCGCGCGGTCCTTAACGCAGTACATGGCCTTCAACAGCTGTTCACTTTGCGTTTCAGACAGGGCCGGCTGGCCGCTGACGGCAAGGTAGGCCCGAATTTCATGCAGCAGTGCAGCATCGTCGCCCATGGCAATGTGATGCCCGCAGGTGTTTTCCAGTTTCTTGAAATCCAGCCGCGCCGGGGCCCGCCCGATCCCGGGCAGATCGAACATCTTCATCGCCTGTTCGCTGGTGAAAATCTCGGCGTCCAGATGACCCCAGCCCAGACGGGTCAGGTAGTTGCGCATCCCCGCCGCCGGATAGCCCATGGCCTGATATTCCTCGACCCCCAGCGCGCCATGGCGTTTGGACAGCTTTTTGCCGTCCGGTCCATGGATCAATGGAATATGTGCCCAGACTGGCACCGGCCAGTCCATCGCGTCATAGACCATGGTTTGACGTGCGGTATTGGCCAGGTGGTCATCCCCCCGGATCACATGGGTCACGCCCATATCGTGGTCGTCCACCACAACAGCCAGCATATAGGTCGGTGTCCCATCCGAGCGTAAAACGATCATGTCGTCCAATTGATCGTTCGGAAAGGTTACTTTTCCCTGAACCTGATCCTCGATAACGGTTTGGCCGATGCGCGGGGCCTTCATGCGGACCACATAGGGCAGTTCGGGATAGCTGGAAGGGTCGGCGTCACGCCACGGGCTCAGGAAAATGGCATAGCTGCCCGCATGTGCCGCGCGAAAGGCCTCGATCTCGGTCTTGGTGGAAAAGCATTTATAGGCGGTGCCGCGCGCCAGCATCTGATGGGCGACCTCGGCATGGCGGTCGCGGCGGTCCCATTGGCTGACGACATCACCGTCCCAATCCAGACCCAGCCAGGTCAGGCCGCGCAGGATGGCGGCCGTCGCCTCGGGGGTAGATCGTTCGCGGTCGGTATTCTCGATGCGCAACAGGAACTTGCCGCCCCGCCCGCGGGCATAAAGCCAGTTGAACAGCGCGGTCCGCCCGCCACCGATGTGCAGATACCCGGTCGGCGAGGGGGCAAAGCGGGTGACAACGGGCGTCGAGGGCGTCGGGGAAGCCATGTGCGTTAACCTTTGGGAAACCATGTTTGGGCTAGGATCGCGGCAGCTTTAGGCAATCGCAGGGGGCAAGACAAGGTGGCGGCAGGGATCAGACAGACGGCGCTGGCGCCGCTTATGGCCCTGCAGGCGGCGCGCGGGCAGCTTTTTCCGTTCGTGCCGGTCTTTGTCGCCGTCGGGATCGGCCTGTGGTTCAAACTGGGCTTCGAACCAGCGCCCCAGCATTATGCCGGGGTGGCGGTGCTTTGCCTGATGTGCCTGGTCCTTTGGCGTTTTGGGCCCGAGGTCTGGCAACCCCTGGCCGTCGCCCTGGCCTGTGTGATGGTGGGCCTGCTTTCGATCGGGCTGCGCGCCCATCTGGTGCAGGCGCCCATGCTGGAATTTCCCTATTATGGCCCGGTGCAGGGGCGCATCGTGGACATCGACCGCTCGCAAAGCGATGCCTTGCGCCTGACGCTGGACCAGGTCGTGCTGGCCGATCATGGGGCGGGCGAAACCCCGCAAACGGTGCGGGTTTCCCTGCACGGGCCACCCCCCGCCTTGCCCTATGTACCGGGTCAGACCGTGATGCTGACCGCACGGATCGCGGCCCCCGAAGGGCCGACCGAACCGGGTGGTTTCGACTTTCGCCGCATGGCCTATTTCAACCAGCTGGGGGCGGTGGGCTATACCTCCAGCCCGGTCGTGCTATGGGCGCCGCCACAGGGCGGGGCCGAGGTCATCAACCGTCTGCGCAACCGGCTGTCCCTGGCCATCGAGGCGGGTGTGCCGGGCGACAGCGGGGCCTTTGCCTCTGGGGTCATGACCGGGGACCGGTCCAACATTTCTGCCGCGGTCATTTCGGACCTGCGGCTGTCCTCGCTGGCACATCTGTTGGCCATTTCAGGCATGAACATGGCCTTCATCACGGGCTTTGTCTTTGCCATAACACGCTATGGGCTGGCGCTGATCCCGCCAGTGGCGCTTCGGGTGAACAGCAAGAAGCTGGCGGCGGTTGCGGCCTTTGGGGTGGCGCTGTTCTATCTGCTGTTGTCGGGGGCCAATGTCGCTACGACACGGGCCTTTCTGATGGTGTCGGTCATGCTGGGGGCGGTGCTTCTGGACCGCCGGGCGCTTAGCTTTCGCTCGGTCGCCCTGTCGGCCCTGGTGTTGCTGATGGTGCAGCCCGAAAGCCTGACCGAGCCGGGGTTTCAATTGTCCTTCGCGGCGACCATCGCCCTGATCGCGGGATTTGCCCAGACCCAGGCCTGGCTCAAGGCGCGGGTGCCGGGCTGGACGGTGGCGCCCTTGATGCTGGGGATGACCTCGCTGCTGGCGGGGTTGGCCACGGCACCCTTTGCGGCGGCGACGTTCAACCGCTTTACCGATTACGGGTTGATCGCCAACTTGCTGACGGTCCCGGTGATGAGCCTTTTGATGGGGGCGGGGGCCACGGCCGCGCTGTTGGCGCCCTTTGGCCTGGCAGGTCCGGCGCTGTGGGTCATGGACCAATGCGCGCGCTGGATCCTGTTTGTCGCCCATTGGATCGCCGGGCTGGACGGGGCGGTGACCATGATCCCGTCGCCCGATGCCTGGGTCGTGCCGCTGATCGCTTGCGGGGCGCTATGGGTCGTTCTGTGGTCGGGGCGCATGCGGGTGGCGGGGCTGGCGCCCATGGCCCTGGCCCTGGTGCTGTGGGGGCTGACTGATCGGCCTGCGGGGCTGATTTCGTCGGATGGCGTGCTGGTCGGGCTGATGGGGCCAGAGGGACGGGCGCTTTCCGCACCCAAAGGGGCCGGGTTTGCCGCCAAAAGCTGGCTCGAGGATGACGGCGATCTTGCCTTGCCCGAGGCGGCGGCGCTGCGACCGGGCTTTGCCGGGCCGAAATCAGCGCGGCGTTTCACCATCGGCGGGGTCCGGGGGGTTGTTCTGTCGGGCAAGACCGGGCTGGACAGTCTGGCCGAGGCCTGTGCCATGGCGGACCTGGTGATCGTGCCGGTCAGCCTGGGGCCAGCGCCGCAAGTGAGCGGCGGCTGTCTTGTGGTGGACCGTCCCGTTCTGGACCGCGCCGGAGCCTTTGCGCTGCGGGTTGAACCGGGCGGGCTGCGCCTTGTCCCGGTGCGTCAAGTGCCGCGGATCTGGATGGGCGTGCGCCCCGTAGCCGATCCGGTCTTTCTGGCGGCGGGGGCGGATCAGATTGTTGCAGACTAAAGCATGTCGCGTTTCACTGAATTCATCTGTTCACTTTGCCATCCGAGACAGCGTTTGCCCTGGCAAACGCGTTCGGAAGGCAAGGTGAATGCAATAGAACGCGACATGCTCTAAGGCCTGATCAGGCCGCCGTTATAGTCCAGATGATAGGCCAGGGCACCCGCCTTGTGGATCGTTTCGCGGCCCACAAAGCTGCGCCAGTCGC
>JAYSWK010000213.1:0-1932 GCA_043718085.1 Rhodobacterales bacterium | reverse complement strand
GCTTGTCGGCTGCCAGAATGTTGATCATCCCCGCGCCATTTGCATCCAGACGAATCAGATCGGCCAGTTCCAGCGCCGGTTCCCCGAACATCTGGGCGGCGCCCTGATTCTCCAGAACCAGTAGCTGGCGCTGAATGGCCGCGATCGAGGTCGTCGAAACCAGACCATAACGCGCCGAAATGTCGGCAGCGTTCTGTGCGATGAATACCAGCAGGGCCTGCAGGTCCTTCAGGTCCAGAACCGGCAACTGTTCTTCGTCCGCCAGACGGAAGGCCACGTTCAATACGCCCTCCTGCGTGTCGTTCAGCTGCAGGATGCGCGCCAACAGGACCGGGCCCATTTCGGCAACCGTAGCGCGGATCGGATGGCCGCTCTGGCCGAAAACATCCCAGTAAGTCACTGGAAACGCGCGGTATTCCAGCGTCATGCCAATGGTCGCCGCCCGCTTGGAAAAGGCGTCGTGCAGCTTGTGCGCGGCCGAACCTGCCGCCGCGATGCCCGACAGATCACCCTTCACATCGGCCATGAAGACCGGCACCCCCTCGACGGAAAAGCTTTCGGCCAATGTCTGCAACGTGACGGTCTTGCCGGTGCCCGTCGCCCCGGCGATCAAGCCATGGCGGTTGCCATATTTCAGCAAAAGGCTTTGCGCGACCCCGTAAGCCTCGCCACCACCGCCGACAAAAATCCGATCACTCATGTCCCAATTCCACCCTGTCGCAGCCCCTGTCGGCCCTTCGGCAGAAGTTTTGCACAGCCTTCGCGGTCAAAATCAAATGTTAACCTTTTTGCGCCAGTTTCAACGCATCGGGCCCGCGACGCTGCGTTGCCGCCCGGTATGACTTCCTCCCTGTCAGACTGGCCGCGCCCTCACCGGTGCGGCCCTTTTTCTTTCCCCCACCAGCCGCAAATTCCCGGTTGACGGCTTCATGAAACCGCCGTAGTTTCCCACCCATCAAGTCGGCCAGTCCGACAGGGAGCAAAAAAATATACCGAAAAAGGGCCGGCCCACCGGCCCTTTTTCCTTTTGTGCCCCAATCCTTTTTCCTTTCATGCCAAAGCGTTCCGCTGCGTTCTTCGACCGGCCGTTTTTTGCCCGTGCGGGCCCGATTTCCCCGCCAATTCCATTTCCGGCCTGACGCGGCCCAAAGCCCATGCTACACGGGCGTAAATTCTGAAGGACAGCCACGATGAAGACGATGTTTCAGGCCCTTGCTCTTGGTGTCAGCCTCTTGGCGCTGCATTCGGCCGCCCTGGCCCAAGACACGACCCAGGCCGATGCCGCCGTGCCCACTGACCTTTCCATGGGGCAAGATCCCACGCCCGGCCTGCCGACCCAAGCCGATGCCGAGGTCGGCAAGACCTATCTCGCCGCTGATTTCGACCAATGGCAGCAACGCTGCGTCAAGACCGAAGACGGGTCCGACCCCTGCCAGCTTTACCAACTCCTGAATGACAAGGACGGCAATTCCGTGGCCGAGATCAGCCTGTTCAACCTGCCCGATGGCGGTCAGGCCGTGGCCGGTGCCACCTTCATGGCGCCGTTGGAAACCCTGCTGACCGCCAATCTGACCATCACCATTGATGCGGGCAAGTCCAGGATCTATCCCTTTGCCTTTTGCACCAAACAGGGCTGCGTGGCCCGCCTGGGCTTTACCGCCGAAGAACTTGCCGCCTTCAAGAACGGCGCCAAAGCCGTGCTGACCATCGTGCCTGCCGCCAAACCCGATGCCAGCGTCGATCTTGACCTGACGCTCAGGGGCTTTACCGCCGGGTTCGAAGCCGTGTCCGCCGCCAACGTCAAGAAATAGCGCGCAACGTGGTTCAGGTTTTCTAGAGCGGGATGAGGTTTCATGGAAACAACCTCATCGAAATGCGCGTTCGAGCGAATGCGAGAGGCAGCGTTTTTCGATTCCATGCAAACTCATCCCG
>JAYSWK010000212.1:0-1933 GCA_043718085.1 Rhodobacterales bacterium | reverse complement strand
CCGCTTTCCTGATAAAGCTGCAGCAGAAACGCGGCCGCATAGTCGGCATTGCGCGCCGGGTCGAACATGTCGGACAGCGTGTCAAAGCCCTGGCCATGCCAGCGGATGTTCAACTGAAAGCAGCCGACATCAAACGTGCCGGTGCCATCGGTCAGATGTGCCGTGGCCGCCGCGACAGCCGCCTGTTCGCTGTCGTACCAATCGCCCTTGCCATCGGCATTGATCGTCCAGGGCCAGGGTGCGGCATCCGGCCCGCCACGTCCGGTTTCCACCCGTGTGATCGCCAGCAGGATATCAATGGGAACCCCGGTGCGTTGTGCGGCTTTGGCGGCAGCTAGATCGCATTTTCGGGCCGGGTCCGCCACGGCGGCAAAAAGCGGGGTGGAAAAGGTCGCAACCCAGGGCCCTGCCAGCGCCAGAGCCAGAGCGACCAGAAAATTGGACCGCAGAATCATCGGGTCTACCCTTCATCCGAAGGATTCTCCCCCGGTCGCCCCACCCTAAAGCCCATTCCTTAGCGCTTGGTAACCAGGCCTCATTGGGTTGGCACATCCGGTGATCTTACCGCCCCAAGCAATGCCGACAGCGCCGCGCGGGTCGCCACGCTGTCATCGATCAGGCGGCGGCTATTCTCCAGCGGGCCGGCGGGGGGTGCCGGTTGTGCTGCCGCAGCGTCCGCCGGGGCGGCGCTGCCCAAAAGATCGCTGGCCGCCACCTTCCAGACCTCGGGGCCCTCACTGGCCAGACGCCGCCAGTCCCGTGTCCGGCTCATCGCATTGCCAGCCTCGTCAGACATGTCGCGGGCGGCATAAAGGGCCGCAGCCGATGCTTCGTCCCCCAGGGCGTGATAGGCCGCGATGCGCAGATCATCGGCCGACTTGCCGACTTGATCGGCGATCAGTTCCAGCGCTGTTTCGGCCTGCCCCTGTCCCAGGGCCACCCGGGCCGCCAGCAGTTTCGGCGGATCCGGTTCGACCGCCAGCCAGCGCGCCGCCTGATCGGCCAGACCCAGGGTGATCATGCGCTGCGCGATCAAGGTCGCAGCCGCGCGCGCCGCGGTCGGCGGTGCGTCGCCAACGGCCAGGGTGGCATGGGCCAAAAGGTCCTCGTCCCGTCCGCCCTGACCCAGAAGCTGCCACAGGACCGGACCAGCCTCGGGCACGTCTGGCACAAGACCGAACGCATTTTCGAAATCGCCCGAGGCGCCATAGGCCAGGGTCAGGGCCAGGTGAAATTTCTCGTGATCCTCGCTGCCTTCGCGTTCCTTGGCATATTCCTCCATGGCCTGAACCTGGGCAAAGCTGACCTCTTGCCCATGTTCGGCCAGCTGGATGACCAAAGCCGACAGCGCGGCCGGGGTCGTGGGGCCGGATTGTGCGGTCAGCTCTTGCAGCCGCCCCTCGCTGGCGGCGGGCGCGCCGCTGGCCTTTTCGATCGCCGCTTCCATCAGCTCGATCTCGGGGCCGGGCTCTGCGGTGCCGCGCAAGACGGCGTCGCGCAGCGCGGTGGCCGTCACGAAATCCTTCATCGCCAGAAACCGGTCCACCATGGTCGGGCCGATTTGCTGACGCAGATAGATGGGCAGCGCCGAAAAGGCGCGCAGGATGGCGGCCTTTTCGACCTGGCCCACATTCAGCACCTTGGGATCGGCAAGAACGGCCCAAAGGGCGGCCGAAGTATCGCAGGCCGCCATGCCCGAGAAAACCGGTTCCGGATCGTCCTCGCCGTCCAGGATCCGCGCCATGCTTTGCCAGATCGCCTCATCCTCTTGCGCGGTCGGAAAGGCCCGCAGGATTGCGCGGGCCTCGGCCCCGAAGCCCAGGTTGAGGTAGAACCGCACGGCGCGCGCGACCGCGACCGGATCGGGCCGGTCAAATTCGCCGGTCAGACCCGCCATCATCGGCCCGAATTGTTCGGCAACCGGCGTCTCCTC
>JAYSWK010000211.1:0-1934 GCA_043718085.1 Rhodobacterales bacterium | reverse complement strand
GGTGTCTTTTGACGTGGGCGTGCGCCAGTTGGGCGGGCAGACCATGGTTCTGTCGGGCAAGGAAATGCAGCTTGGCCATGGCGAAACCATTGCCGATACGGCGCGGGTCCTGTCGCGCTATGTCGATCTGATCATGATCCGCACGTTTGAAGAGGCCACTTTGCTTGAAATGGCCGAACATGCCACGGTGCCGGTGATCAACGGGCTGACCAATCGCACCCACCCCTGTCAGATCATGGCCGATGTGATGACCTATGAAGAGCATCGCGGACCGATTGCGGGCAAAAAGGTGGTCTGGGCGGGCGACGGCAACAATGTCTGCGCCAGTTTCATCCATGCCGCGGGCCAGTTCGGCTTTGACTTTACCTTTACCGGGCCGGAGCCCCTGGACCCCGAAGACAAGTTCGTGGGCTTCGCGCGCGAAAAGGGCAGCAAGGTCGTGATCGAGCGCGACCCCGCCCTGGCCGTGGCCGGGGCCGATCTGGTGGTCACCGACACCTGGGTCAGCATGCATGACCCCGAAAGCGCCAAGGAGCGTCGGCACAATCAGCTGTCGCCCTATCAGGTCAACGATGCGCTGATGGCGCGCGCCGGGGCGGATGCGCTGTTCATGCATTGCCTGCCCGCGCACCGCAATGACGAGGTGACCAGCGCCGTGATGGACGGGCCGCATTCGGTGGTCTTTGACGAGGCCGAGAACCGCCTGCACGCCCAAAAGGCCGTCATGCGCTGGTGCCTGGGGCTTTGACCCTGCGGCCAATTCCGGGCTTGTCGCAGGGGCCCGGACTGGCCTAACCTTGGCCAATCACTGGCGGGGCCAATCACTGGCGGGGGAAGGCACATGTGCAAGGACTGCAACTATACGATCCACGGCGCACAGCATCATTTCGGCTGGAACAATGCCTTGCCGCCCGCCGAGATCGTGGCGCCCGGCTCGAAGATTCTGTTCCATTGCCTTGACAGTTCGGCGGGCCAGTTCAGCGCGGCCTCGACCGTCGCCGATGTGCCACGGCTGGATTTCAACAAGGTCAATCCGGTGTCCGGCCCGATCCATGTTGACGGGGCCATGCCGGGTGATGCGCTGAAGATCACGATTGACAGCTTTGCGCCCTCGGGTTGGGGCTGGACGGCGAATATTCCGGGCTTTGGCCTGTTGGCCGACCAGTTTCCGGACCCCGCGCTGCATGTCTGGACCTATGACGCGGCGCTGTCTCCGGCACTATATGGCAAATTCGGGCGGGTGCCCCTGAAACCCTTTGCCGGCACGATCGGCAACGCGCCCGCCGCACCGGGGCTGCATTCCGTCGTGCCGCCGCGCCGGGTTGGCGGCAATCTGGACATCCGCGATCTGGCGGCGGGCACCATTCTGTATCTGCCGGTCGAGGTGGCGGGGGCCTTGTTCAGCGTGGGCGACACCCATGCCGCGCAGGGCGACGGCGAGGTCTGCGGCACGGCCATTGAAAGCCCGATGGATGTGGTGTTGACGCTGGATCTGGTGAAGGGCGCCAACCTCAGGACCCCGCGCTTTACCACGCCCGGACCTGTGACACGGCATCTGGATGCCAAGGGCTATGAGGTTACGACCGGCATCGGCCCCGATCTGATGGCCGGCGCGCGTGACGCGGTGTCGGGCATGATCGACCTTCTATGCGCCCAGCACGGGATGAACGCGGTTGAAGCCTATATGCTGGCCTCGACCTGCGGCGATTTGCGAATCTCCGAGATTGTCGACATGCCCAACTGGGTGGTCAGCTTCTACTTTCCGCGGGTCGTCTTTGACTGATGCTGCCGAAGATTTCGGCAATGTGATAGGTCAGATCATCACTGTGCGTGAATTTTCTTGACTATGGAGGCGGGCTCGGATCGCTTGGTCCCGAGGGCCGTCAGAGCCCAAATGGACTGCAGGGGGTTCGAATCATGACGTTGCTCCAGGT
>JAYSWK010000022.1:0-2516 GCA_043718085.1 Rhodobacterales bacterium | reverse complement strand
CCTCCGCCGGAGGCCTGACTGCAAGCTGCAAATTGGCACCAAATGCAACCAGAGCGTGTTGGACTTTTCGCATAGTTAACGTTACACTTTCGTATAGGCACACTTGTGCGGCTTTTCTGTGACTGTTAGCCCATCACAATGGTCACAAAATTGTGAATTTGAAAGTGGGCCACGTATCTGGCTGGGAATTGGGGAGAAAAGAATGTTTTACAAAGACGAGCGCCTTGCCTTGTTCATTGATGGCTCGAACCTTTATGCAGCAGCAAAGTCACTGGGCTTTGACATCGACTACAAACTTCT
This sequence comes from Rhodobacterales bacterium, assembly GCA_043718085.1. Classification (GTDB taxonomy): domain Bacteria; phylum Pseudomonadota; class Alphaproteobacteria; order Rhodobacterales; family Rhodobacteraceae; genus Stagnihabitans. The sequence continues at coordinate 2,216 of JAYSWK010000022.1, read as the reverse complement.
CCGTCAGGAATTTATGCGCCGCGGCCGCTTGCTGCGCGCCTTCTACTATACCGCCCTTCTGGAAAATGACGAATATTCCCCGATCCGCCCGCTGGTCGACTGGCTGAACTACAACGGCTTCACCATGGTGACCAAAGCGGCCAAGGAATATACCGACAGCCAGGGCCGCCGCAAGGTCAAGGGCAACATGGACATCGAACTGACCGTGGATGCCATGGAACTGGCCCCGCGCGTCGATCACATCGTGCTTTTTTCCGGCGATGGCGACTTCCGCCCGCTGATCGAAAGCCTGCAGCGTCAGGGCGTGCGCGTCTCGGTCGTCTCGACCATCCGGTCACAGCCGCCGATGATCGCCGACGAACTGCGCCGCCAGGCCGACAATTTCATCGAACTTGACGAGTTGCGCGAAGTCATCGGCCGCCCGCCGCGCGAACCGCGTCCGATGGACCGCGAAGAGACCGAGATCGAAGCCAAGTGAAATTGGCAAAGCCATGTGACAAGTGGCACCACTGAAAACTGGCCGGACCGGGAAACGGGTCCGGCCTTTTCCTTTGCTCAAAGCGCATCCAACCTGTCGAGCGGCGCTTTGGCCTTGATAGCTGCCTTGTTCCGGCTAAATAGGGCCCATGGAACCCTTGACCCTCTACCTCGCCGCCCCGCGCGGCTTTTGCGCCGGTGTCGACCGCGCCATCAAGATCGTCGAGCTTGCCCTGCAAAAATGGGGCGCGCCGGTCTATGTCCGCCACGAGATCGTGCACAACAAGTTCGTCGTCGATGCCCTGCGCGCCAAGGGTGCCGTCTTTGTCGAGGAATTGGCCGATTGCCCCACGGACCGCCCGGTGATCTTTTCGGCCCATGGCGTGCCCAAATCCGTGCCGGCCGAGGCCGCCTCCCGGCAGATGATCGCCGTCGATGCGACCTGTCCTCTGGTCACCAAGGTTCACAATGAAGCCGCGCGCCACCACGAGAACGGCTTGCAGATGGTGATGATCGGCCATGCTGGTCACCCCGAAACCGTGGGCACGATGGGCCAGTTGCCGCCGGGCGAGGTCTTGCTTGTCGAAACCGCGGGTGATGTCGCCCGCCTGACCGTGCGCGACGCGGACAAGCTGGCCTATATCACCCAGACCACCCTGTCCGTCGATGATACGGCAGCGATCGTTTCCTCCCTGCAGGCCCGCTTCCCGACGATCACCGCCCCGCACAAGGAAGACATCTGCTATGCCACGACCAACCGCCAGGCCGCCGTCAAGGCGATTGCGGGCAGGATCGACGCGCTTCTGGTGATCGGCGCACCTAATTCCTCCAATTCCAGACGGCTGGTCGAGGTTGGCCAGTCCGCCGGATGCGCCTATGCGCAATTGGTGCAACGCGCCGCCGACATCGACTGGCGCGCCCTGAAAGGGGTCAAGGCTGTTGGCGTGACCGCCGGGGCTTCGGCCCCCGAAGAGCTGGTGAACGAGGTGATTGCGGCGTTCCGGGCCCGCTATGCCGTGACCGTGGAACTGGTTGAAACCGCGCAGGAAAACGTGGAATTCAAAGTGCCCCGCGCGCTGCGTGACCCACAATGAGCCAAATTTCTTGCAAGAAATTTGCAAATCTTTTCCAAAAGATTTCGCCGCCCCATGGCTGAACTTTTCGCTTATACCGACGGGGCCTGCTCGGGCAATCCCGGTCCCGGCGGCTGGGGGGTCTGGATGATCGCCCGCCAGGATGGTGCCCTGGTCAAGGACCGCAAGCTCTGTGGCGGCGAGGCTTTGACCACCAACAACCGCATGGAATTGATGGCCGCGATTTCCGCACTCGAGGCGCTGACCCGGCCCACCCCCGTGATCATCGTGACCGACAGCGCCTATGTGAAGAACGGCGTGACCGAATGGATCCATGGCTGGAAACGCAACGGCTGGCGCACATCCGGCAAGGATCCGGTCAAGAATGTCGATCTGTGGCAAAGGCTTGACGCCGCGCAGACCCGCCACAAGGTCGAATGGCGCTGGATCAAGGGCCATGCCGGCCACGCCGAGAACGAAGAGGCCGACCGTCTGGCCCGCGAAGGCATGGCGCCCTACAAACCCTGACCTGCCAAAAAGAATTTTCATACGAAAATTCTTCGCACCCTAGCAGGCTGCTGAAGAAGTCAGTGTTTTCTCCGGGTCCGGGTTTTGGCGGTCGATTTGGCGGTTTGTTTCTGGGTCTGTTGACGCTATGATTGGGCT
>JAYSWK010000210.1:0-4887 GCA_043718085.1 Rhodobacterales bacterium | reverse complement strand
TCGACCGATGCAAAGGCCATGTCCACATGCGGGGTATAGTGCATCACCAGCACGATCCCGGTGCCGATCTGCAGCGCCAGGCAGAAGGTCAGCACGATGCCCCAGATCCACATCCAGTTCAGGTTCTTGGGCGTGGGGATCATCAGCGTGTCATAGACAAGGCTCACCACGGGAAGGCGCGCATGGAGCCATTTTTCAAAGCCTGACTTGGGCTCGTAGTGGTCGTGCGGGATACCGGCCATCTTTGCGTTCCTTACCCGAGCTTGATCGTTGTGTCATTGACGAAGGCCGCTGTCGGCACCTGCAGATTGTGCGGCGCGGGGCCTTTGCGGATGCGACCCGACGTGTCGTATTGCGAGCCGTGGCAGGGGCAGAACCAGCCGCCGAAATCGCCAGCGCCATCGCCCAGGGGCACGCAGCCAAGGTGGGTGCAAACGCCCATCATCACGAGCCATTTGCCATCGGCATCCAGCGCGCGGTTGGCATCAGACGCATCGGTGTCGGGCAGGTTGACGTTTTGCGAGCTGTCATCGACCAGCTCGTCCAGCTTGACGGCACGGGCGGCGTCAATCTCGTCCGCGGTGCGGTGGCGGATGAACACGGGCTTGCCGCGCCATTTCACGGTCAGTTGGGTCCCTTCGGCCACGCCGCTGATATCCACTTCGATCGAGGCCAGGGCCTTGACGTCATCCGAAGGGTTCATCTGGTTGACCAGGGGCCAGACAGCCGCCCCGGTTACGACAACGCCTGCCCCGGCGGTCGCGTAATACAGGAAATCCCGCCGAGAGCCTTGGGCGGTTCCTGAGTGTTCGTCAGCATGGGACACGAATGCTTCTCCCTTCCGATGGCTGCAAGTGTTGCAGCCAGTATGACCTTTGGGCTGCGGATTGTTGCAGCCTTGCCGGGCGGGTTTTAGACAAGGATTGCGGGGCCGTCCAGCGGACAAAGCGGCGCAGGACCATGCAAAATCGGCTTTTCCGTCCCGCGTGGCCATGAAGGCGCGCAAAGCGGCCCCCATGTGGCGCCGCTTTTGGTGTCAAGCCGGGGGCTTTGTGGCCTGCATGGACGGGCGCTGGGCGAATCCGGCCTGCCATTCCGCCAGCCGGGGTCGCCCCTCGCGCCAGTTTCGCGCATCATGGCGAAAGTCGATATAGGGCAGCGCGCAGCCCATGGCGACATGGGCCATGGTCATGGGGCCGGACAGAAAGCCGGTCCAGTCACGTTCGACCATATCAAGGGCGCGGGCGATCTTGGCCCATTGCCCCTCGACCCAATCGGGAAAGCGCAAGGGTTCAGGGCGCAGGCGGGCTTCGTAGGTCATGAGGAGGGCGGCATCCAGAATGCCGTCGGCCGTCGCCTCAAGCGTCAGCACATCCCAAAGCGCCTCGTCCGAGCCGTAAAGCCCGGCCCCGGTCAGCGTATCGAGATAGCGGCAGATGACGCGGCTGTCATAGATGACGCGGCCATTGTCGCGCACCAGGGCCGGGATCTTGCCCAGGGGATTGACACCGATGGGCAGGCTGCCGGGGGCAAGGGGGGTGCCCGTGGCCTCGATCACCTCGACGCGGTCTTTCAGGCCGGTTTCCAGGATCTGGACCATGACCTTGCGGCCAAAGGGGGTGGTGGGGGAGTGATAAAGGCGCATGGCGGTCCCTTCCGGCGGCGAGTCGGGCTGTCGCCCGACCTACAATCCGCGCATCATGCCGGCGATCGGATGGGGGTCAAGGGCGGCAATCACGCCGGCGCGGGCCTGGGGTGTCTTGTTCTGGTTCAGCTTCCGGGTCCCGTCCACGCTGGCGATGGTCAGGCGGAAGGGGAGAATCATGCGCATCATACGCTCCATCACGCCGTCCGACATCTTGGCGGGGGTCCAGATCGGCTTGGGCAAAAGCGCAGATTCGAAATGGTCCGACAAGGCGTTCAGATGCGGTTCAAGCGCCTCGGGCGGCAGGGGGGAAAGGGTGCCGCGCAGGTGGACGGCGATGTAGTTCCAGGTGGGGACCTGGTCCGCGATGCCATACCAGTCGGGCGAGATATAGGCGTCATCGCCCTGCACGGCCAGGACGGCGGCAGCGGGCAGGCCGTTCTGGATCAGGGCGTTGGAGCGGGCCAGATGCAGGTCAGCGGTGGCGCCGTCTGCGGCCAGAAGAAAGGGGACATGAGCCAGAACCGGGCCATGTTCGCCGTTCACGCACAGGGTGCCAAAGCCACGGGTGCGGGCGAAATCCAGATTGTCCTGGGCAGGCGTTTTGCGAAAGGCAGGGTTTGGATGCATCGCGGGCCCCAGGTCAAGTCATTGATCAAAATGAAAAAGCCGCCGAAGGTTCCCCCTGGCGGCCCATCATGCATGCTGAACGCGGCTCAACCTTGGCGGGCCTTGTAGCGTTTTTGCGTCTTGTTGATCACATAGACGCGGCCTTTGCGGCGCACGATCTGGCAATCGCGATGACGCGTCTTCAGCGAGCGGAGCGAGTTTGCAACCTTCATCGGTAGCACTCCCTGTTCGCGGTGCGTCTTCGCACCAGTTGAGTTTACCCCCTTGCGGGGAAGCGAATGGTGGGCGGTACTGGGATCGAACCAGTGGCCACTACGATGTCAACGTAGTGCTCTACCGCTGAGCTAACCGCCCACGTCCCTATGCCATCCCGCCCAAACCTTTGCCCGGGCCTGCCCAAAACAAAAGGACGCGGGCGGAACCGCGTCGGTCTGCGGTCCTATAAATAGAAGCGTCGCCCTGATCAAGGGCTTTCCGAGCGCATTTTACCCGCTATAGCTATGCACAAGAGCATGTCGCGTCAGCTTGCCTCCACTTTGCCGCCCGAACGCGTTTGCAAGAGCAAACACTGCCTCGGGCGGCAAAGTGGAGACATTAATCCTGAGGTACGCGACATGCCCTAGAGGTGTGCATGACCAAACCGGCGTTTCGCCTGATCCGGCCCGCCCGGCAGGAAACCAGCGTGATCTTTGCCTCGCCCCATTCCGGGCGGGACTATCCGGTTGATTTCCTGGCGGCAAGCCAGTTGGACAAGCTTGAGCTGCGGTCCTCGGAAGATGCCTATGTCGACCGGTTGATCGCGCGCGCGCCTTTGAGCGGGGCACCCTTGCTGTGTGCCCTGGCGCCGCGGTCCTATATTGATCTGAACCGGGCGCAAGACGAGCTGGACCCTGCCGTGATCGCGGGTATCGAGCGCAGCGCCCATAATCCACGCATCTCGTCGGGGTTGGGGGTCATTCCGCGGGTCGTGTCGGGCGGGCGGGCCATTCACCCCGGAAAGATCGGACTGGCCGAGGTGCAGCGCCGTCTGACCCAGCATTGGCATCCCTATCACGATGCCCTGGCCGGGATCATCGAGGAAACCCATGCCGCATTTGGCGAGGCCATCCTGATCGACTGCCATTCGATGCCCCACGAGGCGATCGAGAACCATTCGCGCCCCGGTCAGCCCCGGCCCGAGGTTGTTCTGGGTGACCGGTTCGGTGCCGCCGCATCGCGCGAGGTGGTCGAGCAGGTCGAAGCCGCCTTTGCCGCCGCCGGTTTTCGGGTTGTGCGCAACTCGCCCTTTGCCGGGGCGTTCATTGCCCAGCATTATGGCCGCCCCCTGACCCGCCGTCATGTGGTACAGGTCGAGATCGACCGTAGCCTGTATCTGGACGAGGCCCGGATCGAGCCTGGCCCGAATTACGCCAGTTTCATAGTTCGGTTCAACCGCGTGGTGGCCGACATCGCCGGAATTGGTCGCAGGGCCATTCCTCTTGCCGCTGAATGAAAGGATCCGACATGCGTAAATCTGGACTTGCCCTGTTGGCGCTGCTGGCGACACCGGCCCTGGCCGAAGATCGCTGGATGGCCATTCCCAAGCCACCAGCCATGCCCGAAGCCGCCGCGACCGGAATGGCGCCGGTCAACGGGATTCAGATGTACTATGCCACCTATGGCGCGGGTGACCCGGTGCTGCTGATCCACGGCGGGCTTGGCAATGCCGATATCTGGGCCAATCAGGTGATTGATCTGATGAAAGACCATCTGGTCATCGTCGCCGACAGTCGCGGCCATGGCCGTTCGACCCGAACCGAGGAGCCCTATGGCTATGACCTGATGTCCGCGGATTACCTGGCGCTTTTGGACTATCTGAAGGTAGACAAGGTTGATCTGGTGGGCTGGTCGGATGGCGGGATCATCGGGCTGGACATTGCGATGAGCCACCCCGAGCGGCTGGATCATCTGTTCGCCCAGGCCGCCAATATCACGACGGACGGGGTGGACCCGACAGTGGGCGACGATCCGGTGTTCATGGGGATCTATGCCAACTGGATGGGCGAGGAATATGGCAAGATGTCGCCAACGCCCGGCGAATATGATGCATTCCTGAGCCAGATCTCGAACATGTGGGCGACCCAGCCGAATTGGACCGATGCCCAGGTGGCGGCGATTACCGTGCCGACCGCCGTGGTCGCTGGGGAATATGACGAGGCGATCCTGCGGCCCCATACCGAGAAGATCGCAGCCCTGATCCCCGGGTCGAAGCTGGTGATCCTGCCCCAGGCCAGCCATTTTGCGATGCTTCAGGCGCCGGAAGACTATAATGCGGCGATCCGTGCCCTGATCGACAACTGAGCCCGGGCCAATATGACTGTTCATCTCTGGGAGCATGGCCTGACATGGGTTGCCGTCCCCAAAGTTGCCTGCACCTCGATCAAGCACGCCATCTTTCACATCGAAAACGGCCGCGCCTTCGAGGATTTCACGGCAAATGGCCAGCATTTCCACATCCACCGCATCTATCCGACCCAGCGCTTTGCCGATCTGCCCCTGGCCCGCATTGCGCAGCACGACCGCCTGGCCGTGGTGCGCGATCCGGTCAGCCGGCTCTTGTCCTGTTGTGGCAA
>JAYSWK010000209.1:0-4893 GCA_043718085.1 Rhodobacterales bacterium | reverse complement strand
TTCCCCAATTCGCGGCTGCAAGGGGCCGCCAATATCCTGATCTTTGGCTATACGGATGCTGCAAATGCCGCGCGCAACATGCTGAAGATGAAGGCGGGCGGGTTGGAGGTCGGGCCGATTCTGATGGGGATGGGCAACCGCGCCCATATCGTAACCCCGTCGATCACGGCGCGCGGTCTGCTGAATGTCTCGGCCCTCGCCGGGACACCGGTTTCGCTTTACGGTTGAAAGGCTGGACAATATCCCAATCGGATGTAACCATTTGGGGCCGGGCACATTGTTGGTCGCCAGATGCGCAAATTTGATCAGTGGGGTCGCGGTGGCAGATCCGCAGGGTTGACGTCAGTATGCCGGAAGGGACGAGTGGGACAGAAGATTTTGACGAGCGCTGCTTTCTGGCGCTGTTTCGCCTGGCGGGACCATTGGCCGGACGCGAACTGGCCGACCGGCTGGACAAGGATCTGACGATGATTTCGCAAGCTTTTGCCAAGGTGCAGCACCGCCCGGACCGTCAGGTGCTGCGGGCGCAAAGCCATGTGCTATTGGCCATTGCGGGCACGGTCGGGGCCAGGCGGTTGAACCAGCTGGCCGAAAGGCTGAACACAATTGCCCGCACCCAGGACAGCGCGGACACGGCCGAATTGCTGGTGGAAATTCAAAAGCTTATCGGTCTTTTGATCCGGCGCGTCCACGCCTTGCCCCTGGACATGGTGCCGCGATCATGAAACCGCCCGCCGCCCGTCCCGCCACGCCCACGGTGCTTTTGATCGAGGATACGCCGTCCTTGCAGCTGATCTACCGGATGGTTCTGCAAGGGGCCGGGTATCAGGTCAGCCTGGCTGGATCTGCGGCCGAAGGGATGATCTCGTTTTCCGCCGTGGGTTTTGGGGTCGTGCTTCTGGACCTTGGCCTGCCTGACCGCGACGGGCTTCAGCTGTTGCACGAGATGCTGGTCGAAAGGCCGGATGCAAAGATCATCGTGATCACGGCCAATGGCTCGATCAACCGGGCGGTCGATGCGATGCGCGCCGGGGCGCATGAATTTCTGGTCAAACCTTTCGATGAAAGCCGGCTTCTGGCCGCGGTGCGCAATGCATTGGACCACGCGGCCACCACCAAGGCCCAGGCCCGCCCCACGTCAGAGCCCGCCGTGGCCCCGCAGCCGACCCGCCCTTTTCTGGGGTCGTCCGAGGCCATGCTGCGGATCCATTCCAAGATCGAATCGGTCGCAAGTTCGATGGCGACAGTTTTCATCACCGGCGAAAGCGGCACGGGCAAAGAGCTGTGCGCCCTTGCTGTTCATGGCAGTTCGCCCCGCGCCAAGGGCCCGTTCATCGCGCTGAATTGTGGGGCTATCCCGCATGATCTGCTGGAATCCGAAGTTTTCGGCCATGTGAAGGGTTCGTTCACCGGGGCGATTTCGGACCGGCCGGGTGCGGCAACAGCGGCCGATGGCGGCACGCTTTTTCTGGATGAAATCTGCGAGATGGCCCCGGCGCTGCAAACAAAATTGCTGCGCTTTTTGCAAACATCGACCGTTTTGCCGGTTGGGGCGACCAAACCGCAGAAGGTCAATGTGCGGATCATCTGTGCCACCAATCGCGATCCGCTGGACGCGGTGCGCCGTGGCCAGTTCCGCGAGGATCTTTACTACCGCCTGTTCGTGGTGCCGATCCACATGCCCCCCCTGCGCGAGCGTGGTGGGGATGTAATCGAAATTGCAGAATCCGCACTTTTGCAATTTGCGCGGGAAGAAGGGCGTCGCTTTGACGGGCTGTCGCGCGAGGTGGTTGACCTGTTCCGCCGTCTGCCCTGGCCGGGGAATGTGCGCCAGGTGCTGAATGTCATTCGCAATGTCGTCGTGTTGAACGAGGGCGGCATTGTAACTCCGGCGATGCTGCCCGAAGATCTGTCCGCCAACAGCGAGATCCGGCCCGCGCCGGTGCCGCCACCGTTTGCGCAGATGGCCACCACCGATCTGGAGGCGCTGATGGGCAAGCCCCTGGCCGAGGTCGAGCGCATCATCGTCACGGCAACGCTGGTCCGGCATGGCGGATCGGTGCCCAAGGCGGCCCGTGTGCTGGATCTGTCGCCCTCGACGCTTTATCGCAAGCTTGAACTTTGGGCCAAGGATGCGGCCTCCTGAAAGGCGGCTTCGGTTGATCGCCAGATCGTGTCGATCCTTGCACCTGTCGCGACATCGCCAAGGCCCTGTCCGGTTTTCCACGACAGTTCCACCTGGGCCAGTGCCCCATGCAAGGCGACCGCGCCAAACATCGCGGCACTGCCCTCAAGGCGGTGCAGATCGCGGATCAGGATGGTTTCGACATCAGGCAGGTCGGGCATCTGCCCGGCGAATGCCGACACGATCTGCGCCACGGTGCTTGCCGCCTCGGCCCTGAACTTGGCCATCAGCTCCCCGGCTTTGGCCGGGCCAAGGTCCTTGAAGAAAGCGTCCAGGATCTTGCGGTCCAGCACCACATGCCCATCCGGGCGGGCCACGGGCGTCATATCGGCCGTCGCGGTCTGCAAGACCGCTTTCAGCACCTCGCGGGTGACGGGTTTGATCAGCACCTCTTTCATCCCGCCCGCCCTGAACCGTGCCGTCTCGCTGGCCAGGGCATGGGCGGTCATGGCAAGGATAGGTGTGTCCTTAGACAGGCCTTGCCCGGTCAGAATGGCTTGCGCCGCCTGCAAACCGTCAATGCCGGGCATGGAAATATCCATCAAGATCATATCGAAGCGGCGGGCATTGGCCAAGGCGATCCCTTCGTCGCCGTCGCGGGCCTCGACAACGTCATGGCCTTCCTTCAGCAACATGTCCCGCACGATCAGGCGGTTGAAATCATTGTCCTCGACCACCAGCGTCACCATCGGACGGGCCAGGGGGGCAGCGGTCTTGCCCGGTCCCTTGCGGGGGCGGGCCGGGGCTGCGCCGCCCAGAATGTCCAGCGGCGCGATGATCAGGAAGGTGCTGCCCTGTCCTGCGGTGCTGGCAACGGTCAGTGTCCCGCCCATCTGGGCCACGATGCGCCTGACAATGCCCAGGCCCAACCCCGTGCCGGACGAGCGGCGGGCATAAGTGGCATCCAGCTTGACGAAATCGTCAAAAATGCGTTCAAGATCGCCTTGCGGGATGCCGATGCCGGTATCCTTGACCAGAATCTCGGTGGGGCCAACGGGGCCCAGGTGCCGGATGGCGACCGCAATCTTGCCGTTGCGGGTGAATTTGACGGCGTTGCCGACAAGGTTCAACAGGACCTGGCGCAACTGGGCACCATCCGCCTGGACCATGGTGCGGCCGTCGGGCGGGGGGGTGCAGGTCAGGGTATTGGCATTGGCTTTGGCAGCGGGGGTCTGATTTTCGATGACTTCCTGCACCAAGGCCACCAGATCGACCGGGTCGGTGCGAAACGGGGCCTTGCCGCTGTCCAGCCTTGCAATGTCCAGAACATCGTTGACGTGATGCATCAACAGCTTGCCCGAGGCTTGCATGATCCGCAGGTATTCGCGCTGCTGGGGCTGAAGTTCGGTCGAATCCAACAGCTCGATCGTGCCGATCATGCCGTTCAGAGGTGTGCGGATTTCGTGGCTCATCACCACAAGCAGGTCGGTCTTGGCCTTTTCCCCGGCCAAAGCCTCGTCCCGGGCGGCAACTAGGGCGCGCTCGGCGGCCAATTGCGTGGACAGATCGCGCAGACAGACCACGTAAAGCGTATCATCCCCCGCCACCATGTGCGAAATTGCGACTTCGGCCGGAAAGACCCGACCGCTTTTGTGGCGCGCATGAATGCGAAAGCGGCCCTGTGCGGCGACATCAGGCGCCGCGCCCTTGCGGAAGGGGCCGTCACCGCCATGATAGGTCAGGATCATGGCGGCCATGTCGGTGCCAACGGCCTCACCGCGGGTGTAGCCAAAGGTCTGGCAGGCGGCATCGTTGAAATCGACAATCCGCCCGGCGCTGTCAAGCGTGACCAAAGCCTCCATCGCGGTCGACACCACGGCATCCAGGCGCGACAGCATGGCCAGGTTTTCGGCGGCGCGCAGTCGGTTGAACCCAATCAGCCGCAGCAACAGAACGACCATTGCGACCAGAAAGACGACCAGAGCCATGGTAATGGCCGAGGCCAGGGCCAAGGTCCTGGATACTTCGCTGCGTCGTTCGTCCGTGGCCTGGGCAATGACCTTGACCCCGACCAAAGCGATGGCCCGCGCATCCTCGATAACTGCTTTTGACCGGTCGATAAGCGTCGGCAAATGGGCGCGCAGGGCATCGTCAGCGCCGTCGACATAGGGCAGCTCGCCCTTTAGAAATTGGGTCAGTTGCTGCATCCCAGCCGCATAGCGCGGGGTTTCACGCAGGCCGGCAAAGACACGCCCGTCGCGCAATGTCTTGAGCCGACTATACAGAATATCATAGCGCAAACGCACGGCATCCAGATCCACCGCCCCACGATGCGCGGCATCCGCCGTGGTCAGCATCGACAACAGCTCGACCTCGATTTGCGTCAGGGCCCATTGCGCATTGTCCGACCGGGACTCGCTTTCCCGCGCGACGTCGCGGGCCATGTTGATGCCAAGAAAGGAAATCGTGGCCAGGGTCAACAGAATGACCAATGCCAGCGCCGCAAGCCGACTGCGGCGCATCGAGATCAATCGGAACGGCGTGGCCGGCTGGGTCAATCGGCGCGGTCCTTGTCAGGGCGGGGTCAGCCTAAAGCGGGACGGGTTTGCACGAAACCCAAAAACGCTGCCTCTGGCATGCGCTGGGATGCGTTTCCCGATGAGGTTTGTTTCCATGAAAACCCATCCCGCTTTAAGGCATCACGTCGATCCGGTCGAGTTGCCAGATGCTGCGCGAATAGGTCGTGTCGGTGCGGTAAAGGGCACTGT
>JAYSWK010000208.1:0-4899 GCA_043718085.1 Rhodobacterales bacterium | reverse complement strand
GAAATGGCGCTCCTTGCTGAACATGTGCATCGAGCCGCCCTTGCCCTTGGAGTAGCCACCCGACCGCCCGGTCAGTTCGGCCATCACACCCTTGGCATCCATGCCGCAGGCCAACATATGGCCGTGATCGCGGTAACTTGTCAGGCGCTTGTCGCCGGGCTTGGTGCAGGCCTCAAGCCCCACGACCACGGCTTCCTGCCCGATGTACAAATGGCAAAACCCGCCGATCAGCCCCATGCCGTACAATTGCCCGGCCTTTTCCTCGAATCGCCGGATCAACAGCATCTCGCGGTAGTAATGCAGCAAATCATCCTTCGAGACGTTTGATTTTGCAGGCTCTTTCTTTGGTGCCAAGTTCGCGTCCTCCCGACATCGGCCAAGAATAGTTCAGTATTAAACTATTCATAGCGCATCGGTGAAAAAACGCAAAATTCAAAATCTGACGAATTCGTCTTTGCATGACTGCCATGCTGTGAGGGCATGGCAGGGCAGCCCAGATCCACGGTCCGTTCGGACTTTGCCCGGTGCCTCGCGCGAACGGCACAATGGGTTCACCTTGGAATTATTCATTGTGATTTCAGCGTGTTCGCAGGAACAGCCGACCGACAAGCAAGAAGCGCGCCACAATCCGGTCAAACCTTTCAATCTGGTTAACGGAAATTGGTAACTCATTGGGAGTAAAGCATAAAACACGATGTCCAAAACTTGGACATCGACCCCTAGCGAATGACGATCTCATCGGCCCTGACATAACCCAGAATATCACGCACCTGTTCATCCAGAAGGTCAATATCCAGATAGCCGTCCGACAGACGCAGGGTCAGGTTTTTCAATCCGGCCAATTCCGCCGACAACTGGTCCCGCTCGACCATCAGATTGTCCGCCTCGCCGCCCAGTTGGACTTGCCGGAAAACCCCGTAATCACCCTGAACTGCGGCAAAGATGAAATAAACGCCCAGCGTCGCCGCAAGGACAAAGTAGAACATGGACCCCAGTCTGGGCCGTGCAATTGTGGTGGACATCGCTCGCCTCACATACCCCTCTGACGGGGGCGTTCCCTGCATTCTGACAGGAAAAGCGCGAAAAGCAAGGGGTCAAGCCCAGGCTAGCCCAGGCTTTAGAACCCCGAAAATTGCATGTCCGATTCAAAACTGCCGCTGATGGGATGACATGACAGGCGGTCAACCACAAAGCCTGCGGGATCGCTCTTGGCGGCACAAAGGCTGGCGCTGAAGTGGCCTTTGATATGGCCCATGACTTCGCGTTGCGGGTCAACCGTGATGGACTCCACCACGATCTCCGCCCTGCTGCCTCCGGCAGTGGTCAACCGCGTGCCGTTCAAGTCTTCGCCCGCGACCAGTCCGATCAGCGGCCCTTGCAACGCGCCGGTCTGCAGTTTGGACCGCATCGAGGCCTTCATCACCAGTCGGTTGCTGCGCGAGTTTGGTCCAGTTTCAGCCATCAGCCGCAGCTCTGGACTATCGCCATAGCCCAGCACCTGAACCGAGGCGTCAAAGGCCCCGATCGAATAGTCATAGGTTGTCCAGCTTACAGCCGTGCCGTCGATATTCGCCCTCACCAAGCCAATCTGCGGCGGATCGCCCACTGGCAACTCGGGCGACCCCGCCGGGATCGGTCCTCCGGTGGGAGAGCCTGCCACGCAACCGGCCAAAATCAGTCCACCCAACACCCAGGCCCACCTCCGATGCATCATGCGCGTCCTTTGTAGATCTCCACCAACTTGGCCAGCATCGCCAGCGCATCCTCGCGCGGGCGTTGGAACGAATTGCGCCCGATGATCGATCCGTTGCCGCCGCCGTCGCGGATGGCGCGGGCGTCGTCATAGACGGCGTCGGCCCCTTTGGCCGCCCCGCCGGAAAACACCACGATCCGCCGCCCGGCAAACGAGGCCTGCATGCAATGCCGCACCCGCTCGGCCTGGGTCGCGACCGGGATCTTTTCCTTCTCGTAGACCTTCTTGGCTTCGGGCAGCATCAGATGGTCGGTCGAAAGCTTGATCTTGATGATGTGCGCGCCCAGCAGCGCCGCGATCTGGGCCGCATAGGCCGCCACGTCAATCGCCGTCTCGCCGTCCTTGGTCACCGCCTCGCCACGCGGATAGGACCAGATCACTGTGGCCACGCCTTTGGCCGCCGCCTCTTTCCGCATCTCGCGGATTTCCTCGTACATGTCCAACTGGCAATCAGAGCCCGGATAGATCGTGAACCCGATCGCCGCACAGCCCAGCCGCAGCGCATCGTCGACCGAGGAGGTCACCGCCTGGTTCTTGCCCGCCGTCTCGCTCATCAACGAATTGGCCGAGTTGACCTTGAGGATCGTCGGGATCTGCCCCGCAAAGGTATCCGCCCCGGCCTCCAGCATCCCCAAAGGCGAGGCAAATGCATTCAGGCCCGCGTCGATGGCCAGTTGATAGTGGTAGTGCGGGTCATAGCCCGCCGGGTTGACGGCATAGTTGCGGGCGGGACCATGTTCAAACCCTTGATCGACGGGAAGGATGATCATTTTGCCCGTCCCGCCCAGTTTGCCCTCCATCATCATGCGCGCAAGGTTGCCTTTCACGCCGGGGGTCTCGCCCTCATAGCTGGACAGGATCTTCTGGACGATCTTGGTGGTGCGCATGATGGGTCCCCTTTGCTGGTTGGCGCCTTTATCGCCACTTGAACCCGCCGAGGCAACCGGGAATTCCGCCAAAGTTGCAAGGCTTGGTGTGGCATTGTATGGGGGGCCATGACCAATATCGACCCCAAACGCCTGATCCGCATTGCCCGCGACACTGGCCCCGAAACGGCGGCCGAGCCTTTGAACCTGGGCGCGCGGGTGCGGGAATTGCGCAAGGCCAAGGGCTGGACGCTGGACCAGGCGGCCACCCAGGCCGGGCTGGCCCGATCGACGCTGTCCAAGATCGAAAACGGGCAGATGTCGCCGACCTATGACGCAGTCAAAAAGCTGGCCGAGGGGCTGAAAATCTCGGTCCCGCAGTTGTTCACCCCGGCGGGCCAGTCCCAGGTTTCGGGCCGGATGGCGGTCACCAAGGCCGGGGCAGGGCAGGCGCAGGTCACGGCAACTTACGAGCATGAATTGCTGGCCGCAGGTCTGGGTCGCAAGTCAATGCTGCCCTACCGGGCCACGATCCGGGCCAGGAGCATTGCGGAGTTCGAAGGATGGGTCCGCCATGACGGCGAGGAATTTCTGCTGGTCCTGACCGGAATGGTGCGGCTTTACACGGAATTTTATGAACCGGTCGATCTGCGGCGGGGCGACAGCGCCTATTACGATGCCACGATGGGGCATAATGTGATCAGCCTGTCGGAAGAGGATGCAACGATCCTTTGGGTCACCTCACTGGTCTGAAATGGCCTGATGTCCAAGTTTTGGACATCGTGTTTTATCTTTTACTATCAGATACTTACCGACTTTCGTTAACTTTTTGGAAAGGTTTGACACGCCCCAAAATGGTAGTCAGAGCGTGTCGCGTTCAAGTGAATGCCCTTATCTGGTTGAACGCGACGCGCCCAAAGCGGGATGAGTTTGCATGGAATCGAAAAACGCTGCCTCTCGCATTCGCTCGAACGCGCATTTCGATGAGTTTGTTTCCATGAAACCTCATCCCGCTTTAGAACCGCTTGATCTGCGGCGGCGGGCCCAGGGGTGCGCCATCCGGTTCGGGCGCGCCCAGAACCTGTTGCAGGGGCACGATGCCGGCCCAAACCGGCCAGTTCATATCCTCGGGCGGGTCGGTCGGCATTCCGGCACCGATCTTGGCCGAGGCTTCGGAAATCGGCAGGGACAGCACGGCGGTGGCTTTCAGCTCTTGTGCCGTCATCGGGCGCAACTGGGCCCAGCGGGTCGGGAACATCTGTTCGATCATCACTTCCAGATGGTGCGCCTTGGCCTTGGGGTCGGTCACCTGCTCGGCCTGGCCAAAGACCATGACCGACCGGAAATTGACCGAATGTTCAAGGCCCGAACGGGCCAGAACCAGCCCGTCCAGCAAGGTGACCGTCAGGCAAACGGCCTGGCCCGCCGACGCCCGGATCATGCGCGAGGCGGAAGAGCCGTGCCAATAGACGCGATCGCCCTCGCGCCATTGCAGGGTGGGGGTGACGGCTGGCGCGCCGTCGATCAGGTGGCCAATATGCGCCAGGGGCTGGGCATCCAGAATGGCTTTGACCGTGTCGGCATCGTAAGCGGCTTTGTCGTGCAGGCGGCGCAGGCGGGTGCGCGGGCTTGGTGCCTTCACCTCAGGACCCCGGCAGAGGTCTGGCGGCGGGCATAAAGCAGCGCGCCCACCAGAACCACCACGATCACGGCGGTAAAGAGCATTGTCGCGTTGCTGGGGTCTGACATGGGCGAGGTCGGGGCCAGCACATAAGAATAGGACTGCGTGGCGATGAGGCCAAGCAAGGCCACGCCAAAGGCGGGCACGGCAAAGCGCGAGCGCATCAGGATCAGGACCGAGCCCGCAACCGAGCCCCAGACGCCAAAGGCCCAGGTTGCGACGGCCCAACTGGGCATGGCATCGAGATAGGCCATGAAACCGGGGCGCTGGTCCTCGGGGATCATGGCCAGATAAGAGGCATTGCGCATTTCGGTCATCACATAGTCATAGGCGCCGCCGGCGTGCCAGAGCAGCGTCAAAAGACCTACGACCCAGATATGCCAGGGTGTCTTCATCACAAATCCCTTCGGTTTTGATCGATCATGGCCCGGAGTGGGGGCTTGGGTCAAGCTGGCTTGGAAGCCCGGCTACCGTGCGGGATGGGCGATCACCTTGTTTTCGCGGTTCAGCGGAAGGCGGGCCCATGCGACCACAGGGTCAGCGACCAGCGCGTGCCATGGGTGACCGGGGTGACGCGGTGCAGCATGAAGCTGGGAAAG
>JAYSWK010000207.1:0-1952 GCA_043718085.1 Rhodobacterales bacterium | reverse complement strand
AACCCCGGTGCGCAGCCCGACCCATGTCGTGCTGGCGGACGGTTCGATCCGCAACACCTATGACCTGCGCCTGCGCAACAAGCATGGCGAGGACCGCTGGTTCTCCTTTTCGGCCAATTCACCCGCAACACTGATCTTGTCGCTGGAAGGGACGGACGAATTGCGCGTTTTGGTCAAGGCCAACGAAACCAACGAGCAGCGGCTTTACATCACGGCCGCAAAGGACTCGCTGGCGGCCATTCAGCCGCGCACACCGCTAAGACTGTGGATCAGCGACGAGGATGGCATCGAGGTGCCGCGTGCCGAGCGGATCTATCACGACACCATCTTCAACGGGAAGGATGACTGACATGGCTACAGCGCAAAAACCGGTGCGACCCCTGACAGGCTGGCACGTTCTGGCGATGTTCGTGGCGTTTTTCGGGGTCGTCATCGCGGTGAATTTCGGGCTGGCATGGCAGGCCATATCAACCTTTCCGGGGTTGGAGGTCGAAAACGGCTATATTGCAAGCCAGACCTTCGACGCCGAAATGGCCGCGCAAAAGGCGCTGAACTGGACCCTGACCTCGGCCTATGACCCTGGGAGCCACGAGTTGCGACTGGCTTTCGCCGATGCGTCCGGCCAACCCGTGACGGTTGCCTCGCTGTCCGTCCTGGTCGGGCGCACCACCGAACAGGCGGACGACATGACACCGGTCTTTGACCTGGTGGACGGCGTCTATGTGGCCCCGGCCAAGTTGGCCCTGGGCAAATGGATGATGGCGGTCGAGGCCACCGCCGCCGATGGCACCTTGTTCCGCC
Organism: Rhodobacterales bacterium; assembly: GCA_043718085.1. Taxonomy (GTDB): domain Bacteria; phylum Pseudomonadota; class Alphaproteobacteria; order Rhodobacterales; family Rhodobacteraceae; genus Stagnihabitans. The sequence continues at coordinate 1,151 of JAYSWK010000207.1, read as the reverse complement.
AGCGCATCGACCTTTATGTGGACCCTTCGGATGACAATGGTTGAAGGTCATGCCGCGCCCTCGGCCTGCCCGGCCTGTGCTGCGGTGCCGTCGGCCCAGCACCTGGCAGCCCTGGCGCAGGCCGCACTGCCCAGCGCAAGATTGATGCTGTCCTTGCCCTCGGCGCATTGCGCGGCCTGCATCTCGACCGTCGAACAGGCGATGCTGGCCCATCCGGGGGTGCATTCGGCGCGGGTCAACCTGACGCAGAAACGGGTTTCGGTCGCGGCTGATGCCAAGGTCACCGCGGCGGATCTGGTGCTGGTGCTGAACGGTGTGGGCTATGAAGCGATCGAGATGGACCCCGGGCTGTTGTCATCGACCCAGACAGACCGTCAGGGCCGCGAATTGTTGATGCGGCTGGGCGTCGCCTTCTTTTCCATGATGAACATCATGCTGTTGTCGGTGGCCGTCTGGTCCGGCGCCGAGGCCGCGACCCGTGACATGTTCCACTGGATTTCGGCGATGATCGCCATTCCAACAGTCATTTTCGTTGGTCAGCCGTTCTTTCGCGCTGCATGGGCGGCGCTGCGGGTCGGGCGGCTCGGGATGGATGTGCCGATCTCGCTGGCGCTGATCCTGGCCTCGGGCATTTCGCTGTATGAGACGGCGCATTCGGGCGAGCAAGCCTATTTCGACGCGGCGGTGATGCTGTCGTTCTTCCTGCTTCTGGGCCGCTATCTTGACCATCGCAGCCGTGCTTTGGCGCGTTCAGCCGCCGAAGAACTGGCCGCTCTGGAAGTGCCGCGCGCCATTGTGCTGTTCCAGGGTGCCGAAATGCTGCGCCCGATTGCCGAGGTGATGCCGGGCGACATGGTGCTGGTGCGGCCCGGCGGGCGGATGCCTGTGGACGGGGTGGTGGTGGCGGGTGCGTCGGAAGTGGACCGTGGCCTGTTGACGGGCGAAAGCCTGCCGGTCTTTGCCGGGCCGGGAACGGTGGTTTCGGCGGGCGAGGTCAACTTGACCGGGCCCTTGACCCTGCGCGTGACGGCGGCCGGGCGCGACAGTTCGCTGCACCGCATGGCCGATCTGGTGGCAGTAGCCGAAAGCGCCAAGACGCGCTATGCGACGCTGGCCGAACGCGCAGCGCGGCTATATTCGCCGCTGGTCCA
>JAYSWK010000206.1:0-12570 GCA_043718085.1 Rhodobacterales bacterium | reverse complement strand
CAGTGGATCAGCCGACTGGCCAGCCCGAAATGGTCAGGATCATTGCGCCAGGCCACGGTCAGTCAACCCTTTCGATCCTTGCCAGAATATCCAGCCGCACCTGATCGCCCACCATGTCGTTCCAGCCCGTGGCACCAAAATTGCTGCGCTGCACCGCCCCGGTCAGGCGGATCACCAAAAGCCGTAAATCCCCTGCCTCGGTGCCTTCCTGTCGGTAGATCACGGCATGCAACTCGGCCGGGCGGGTGACGCCGCGAATGGTGATATTGCCCAGGACCCTGGCCCCGTCGCCATCGCGGCTGACCAAGGTGCTGGCAAAGCTGATCGTGGGATAATCGCGCGAATCCAGCACTTTCGGCCCCTTCATCGCCTGGGCGGCAAAGGGAAAGCTGGCTTGCGCCCCGGTCACGTCCAGCGTCACATCGACCCGGCTTGCGCCGACATTCTGGAAATCCAGGCTAAGGTCGGCGCGCGAGACCGGCATCTGGCCGGTGATCTTGTCGGATCCGAAATCCGTCTCGAAGCCAACGGACGAGGCTAGAGGCTGCAGCGCATAGGTCTGCGGTGCCGCCTGGGCCGTGGTAGTGGTCGTGGCGGCGATGAGGGTCACAAGCAGGGCGATGAGGGCGCGCATTGCGGCAGTCTGGGCTTTGACGGTCTGGCCGGGAATGGACCTAGGTCTGATGAATGGGCGCGTTCACGGCAGATTTACCGCGGTGACCCGGCCTGCGGCGTCGCTGGCCAGTTGCCAGGCGGCAGGGGGGGCCATGCGGGCGCGCAGACGCCGCATCACCCAGGCGCTGTGGCTTTCCAGAAGGGTCGATCCGCTGGGGGCGGCTTGCATTTGCCAGCGGCTTTCCACCCCCTGCGCCCCACCCTCGCCCGGTGTCAGGATCAGGCCCAGCGGTGCCAGACGACCGCGGTTGCGCGCCGCCTCGGCCCCGGCTTCGCAGGCCAGATGCAGCCGGCGGACCGGGGTCAGGGCCGGGGGGTTGGGCAGATCGGCCAGCACCAGGGGTGCGGCGCCTGACCGCAAAGCCTCCTCCATCGCCCAAAGCAGATCTTCGGGCCGCCGGGCCCGGCCCAGGATCAGCCGTCCCGGATCCGCCAGATCGCACAGGCCCGGTGGATAGATCCGCTCGGGCAGCCAGCCGGGACTGATCCAGATCACCGGCCCGACGCTTTCGCCCAGGATCAGCGCGGCCAGCGTGGCGCGCGCGGGCCCGCACAGCTCATGCACCCGGCCACGCGCCAGCGCGAGCCCCAGCCCGCCGGGCAGCGGCTGTTCGGGGATGGCCTTGCGGCCTGAGTCGTGGTGAAGCGGCAGCACCATCGCGCCACTTTATGATGTTCTTGTTGTGTTCTCAAGTCATCAACCCATTCCAAGCCCGAAATCCCGCCGTAGCCTGTGGCGCAGACAAGCAGGGCAAAGGGGCAGGACATGCGGCAAGTCAAGCTGGGCGGCACTGGAATTTCCGTGTCAGAGCAATGCCTTGGGACAATGACCTGGGGCACGCAGAATACGCAATCCGAGGGCCATGCCCAGGCCGACATGGCCATGGGTGCGGGGCTGACATTCTGGGACACGGCCGAGATGTATCCGGTCAACCCGGTCAGCGCCGCAACCATGGGCCGGACCGAGGCGATCATCGGCTCCTGGCTGGCCAGTCGGGGTGGGCGCGACCGGTTGGTGCTGGCCACCAAGGTCACGGGTGAAGGCCAGGCCGCGGTTCGCGACGGCGCGCCCTTAAGTGCCGCGACCATGCGGCTGGCGGTCGAGGCATCGCTGAAACGGCTGCGCACCGACTATATCGACCTGTACCAATTGCATTGGCCCAACCGCGCCACCTATCACTTTCGCGACATTTGGGGCTTTGATCCGCGCGGGCCGGAAAAGGGCCAGATCGAGGCGCATATGATCGAAATCCTTGAGCTTTCCGCCAAACTGATCGCCGAGGGCAAGATCCGCCACATTGCAGTTTCCAATGAAACGGTCTGGGGGGCGGGGCGCTGGCTGGCCCTGGCCGAGCGTTATGGTCTGCCGCGCATGGCCACGGTGCAAAACGAATATTCCCTGCTGTGCCGCCAGTTCGATACCGATTGGGCCGAGTTTTCGCTGCGCGAGGACATGCCGCTCTTGGCCTTTTCACCGCTGGCTTGCGGCATCCTGTCGGGAAAATATGCGGGCGATGTGACGCCCGAAGGCACGCGGCGTGCGCTGAACCCGACCCTGTCCAACCGCATGACCACCCAGGTCTTTCCCGCCACCGCCGCCTATCTGGCCGTGGCTGCGCGCCACGGTCTGGACCTCTGCCAGATGGCACTGGCCTTCTGCCGCCAGCGCCCATTTCAGATCATCCCGATCATCGGTGCGACCAGTTTGACGCAGTTGGCCAGCAACATCGCCGCGGCCGACCTGGTTCTGACCCCTGAGGTTTTGCAGGGCATCGACACGGCCCACCGCGCATATCCGCAACCGTATTGAGCCCAAGCCTTGCAACCCGCCGCCTCTTGGGGCCATGGTGCCGCGACATGATGTGAGTGCCGCGATGCGCCGAAGCCTGATTGCCGCAAGCCTGACCGCCCTTGCCCTGCTGGTTGCCTGCCAGATGACGGGGACCGCCCTTTCGCCCGTCGCCTCGGATGAAATCTCGGTCACGCCCCTTGATCCGCCGCATGTGCCGGGCACGCCCGTGGTCAGCGGCGCAGAGGTTGCCGAGGCGGGGGCCAATGATCCCCACCCCAAGCCCAAACCGGGGGACCTGACCGGGCCAACCACCCCGCAGGACGGATCGGATCCGACAAAACCAGCCGAACCCGAGGCTGGCCAACCAGAGGCCCCCAAGACACCCGAACAACTTTTGTGCGAGGCTTCGGGCGGGCTTTGGTCGCTGGCGGGCAAGACCGGGGCAAATATCTGCGTCTCGGCCACGCGGGACGGCGGAAAATCCTGCCGCAAAAAGACCGATTGCGAGGGGCTGTGTCTGGCCCGTTCGGGCACCTGCGCGCCCTACAACCCGCTGTTCGGCTGCAACGAAGTCCTGGAAAAGGATGGACGCCGGGTGACCTTGTGCATCGATTAGGTCTTGTCTGTCTGATGCTTGCGGCCTGCAGTGGCCCCAAACCCATGGAAGTCCCCACATTCCGCCCGCAGGATGCGCCGATCTATTCCTCGGCCGTATTGGACCCGGCGCGCCTGGCCGGGCCATGGGTTCAGGTGGCCAGCTTTGCGCCCGGCGGTCAGGCGCCGTGCGGGCCCGGCAGGGTGGATATCGCTGCGGGGCAGGTGGATTGGACGCTATGTCTGCCTGTGGGAACCAGGGGCGGGGCGGGGCCGATGGTTGCCGGCAAGCCCGGCCGATTTGCCGTTGACGACATGGCCGATTGGTGGGTGCTTTGGGTCGATGGCGATTACCGGACCATGGTCATCGGCACACCGGACGGCAGCTTTGGATTTGTGCTGAACCGCACGGCAGGCCTGCCTGCCGACCGATTGCAGGCGGCGCGCGATATCGCCAGCTTCAACGGCTATGATCTTGGGGACCTCGCGGTCTTCTAAAGCGTGTCGCGTCCAATTGAATTCACTTGCACCCCGAACGCGTTTGCAAGAGCAATCGCTGCCTCGGGGTGCAAGGTGAATATCTGAATCTGGTCGAACGCGACAGGCGCTAACCGGTTTTTCGGACGCCAGACATCGCGCGGCAAGGTTTCAGAGTTCAAAACCCGCCTGTTTGGTGCTATACCCCCAGAAAAACCGGAAACACCGATGGACCAGACCCCACGCAAATTCCCGCTTTTCGCCTTTGAGTGGCCGACCGTTCTGCTATTGGTGCTGACCTATCTGGTGTGGGCCTGCGGAACCATGCTGTGGGACGACAGCGCCCTGTTGTCGGTGCTGCTGACCGGTGTCGCCATTGCGCAGATGTCCTCGCTGCAACACGAAGCCTTGCACGGCCATCCCTTTCGCAATGCCGCCTTGAACGAGGCCCTGGTCTTTCCGTCTCTGAACGTATTCCTGCCCTATCGCCGGTTTCGCGACACTCATTTGCAGCACCATTTCGACCCCGCCTTGACCGATCCCTATGATGATCCGGAATCCAATTTTCGCGACCCCGCAGAATGGGCCCGGCTGTCGCGCATGACGCAACGTCTGCTGCGGTGGAACAATGCCCTGGCCGGTCGCATGCTGATTGGTCCGGTCCATGGCACGGCGCGGTTCATCGCCACGGATTTGGCCATGGCGCGCCAAGAGCCGCGGATCGGTCAGGCCTGGATGATGCACGCGCTGGGCCTTGTGCCGCTTGTCCTGTGGCTGATGATCTGGGGCACCATGCCGTTCTGGGCCTATCTGCTGGCTGTCTATCTTGCCTTGGCCCTTTTGCGCATCCGCACCTTTCTGGAACACCGCGCCCACGAGGCCGCCCGCGCCCGCACCGTGGTGATCGAGGATCAGGGCCCGCTTGCCTTGTTGTTTCTGAACAATAATTTCCACGTGGTGCATCATATGCACCCTTCGGTCCCCTGGTATCGGCTGCCCGCGCTTTACGCGTCCCGCCGCGCGCATTTCCTGCGCCGCAATGACCATTACGTCTATCGCAGCTACGGCGAGATCTTCAGGCGCTATCTGTGGCGCACCAAGGATACCGTGCCCCATCCGGTCTGGCCGGTCCGCAAATCCTTGCCGACGGACGAGGTCAAAACCTGAACCGCCCTGGGCACCTTTCGGCCTGTCAGATCAGGCGGCGAAAAATGGGCACGGGGCCCGAATTGTCGAAGAACGGCACGCCGGGTTGGGTGTGACCGGACAGAATCGCCGAAACTTCGGCCAGGATGATCTCGGTGATGAAGGGCAGATCAAGGTGCAAGGCCTTGCGCAGGCCGATCCAGTGCAGATGGGACAGCTCGTCCGTCGCCCGGGAAAAATCGTCGGGATCGCAGGCGATCTGATCGGCACTGGCCAGGAAGAACCGCGCATCAAAGCGGCGGGGCGCGCCGGCCGGCGTGATGGCGCGAAACATGAAAAGCATGGGCGTCGCGGGGGCAAGGATCAGGCCGGTTTCCTCGGCCAATTCGCGCGCCGCACAGCCGACAAGGGCAGTGGCGCTGGGGGCATCTGCCGGGCAAAGCTGGGTCAGGCGGGATTGGCATTCACGCGACAAATGGCCGTCGGAATGATCGCCGGGATCCACCCTGCCGCCCGGAAAGACATATTTCGACGGCATGAAGACCGCAGCCTGGCCGCGTTGCCCCAACAGAACGCTTGGCCCATCCGGGCCGCTGCGCCACAGGATGATCGAGGCGGCGGGTCTTACGGGGACGTCTTCAGTCATGCTTTGGCAGATCCGGCGCGCTGCCAAAGCCATGCATCCGCTTGGCCCATTGCAAGGCGACCAGCATGCCCTTGAACCGCGGCAGCAGGAACAGGGCCAGGACCACGGTAAGCGTGGTAAAGATTGCTGCCAGAACAATGGGTTCGGGGCGGTATCTGACGAACACGAAATAGATCAGCGGGGCCAGGATATGGCCGACGACAAGGATGGTCAGGTAGGCGGGGCCATCATCGGCCCGCTGATGAAAAAGCGCCTCGCCGCAGGTCGGGCAATGGTCGTTGACCTTCAGATAGCTGTGCAGCATCGCCCCCTTGCCGCAATTGGGGCAAAGGCAACCCCAGCCGCGCCGCAGGGCGGGACCCAGGGGGCGGTCATCTGCGGTTTCGGGCGGGGTATCGGCAAAGGCCGGTTGCGCGGTCATCATGCGTCCCTTCGGTTCACGGCGCAGCCTTATCCCGCGCGCGGCGAAAAGTAGAGAGGGGCTGAGCACGACGCGCTGCTATGTCGCAAGTTTGACGCCCGCGGGCCCAACATCGCTTGCACGACTTGCGCCCGGTTCAGGCCGCCCGGTTCAGGCCGCCCGGTTCAGGATCGTGACCTTGTTCCGCCCACCGGCCTTGGATTTCATCAAGGCGCGGTCCGCCTGGTCAACGATGTCGGCCACGTTCAGCGAAGGCTCGGTCTCCGCCGCGCCGCCGTCGATCGTCATGCCGATCGAGATGGTGACATGGATTGCGGTGCCATCGGCCAGAACGACGGGGCTGCTTTCGGCCGCTTCGCACAGGCGCTGGGCCACAGCACCCGCCTCGGCGCGCGAGGTGTTTGGCAGGGCGATCAGAAACTCTTCTCCTCCGATGCGGGCCACCAGATCAGAGGCGCGCAAATTGGCGGCCAGACGCGCCGATATTTCGATCAGCACGGCATCGCCCGCAGCATGGCCCCAGCGGTCATTGACCGACTTGAACCGGTCAAGATCGACCACCATGACGGCAAATTCGCCCCCCTCGGCCTTCGAGCGGCCCGCGATGGCGTTCAATTGCGCCAACCCGTAACGGCGGTTGTGCAGCCCGGTCAGCGGATCGATCATGGCCAGTCGCAGCCCGTCCTGGACCGACGCGCGCAGCTGGTCCAACTCGCGCTTGCGCACCACCAGCTTGTGCAGCCGGACCGCCAGTTCCGAGGCGCTGATCTGCGAATTGACCACATCATTGGCCCCAAGATCAAAGGCCATGGCGGGCAGGATGTTGGGGCTGGACTGGCTGAAGATGCAAAAGGCGGCATTGCGCGATATGCTGCGGCTAAGCAGTTCCGACATGACCCGCAAGCCGCCCCCTTCCGAGGCGATATCGGCGTCGATCAAATAGACGTCCGGCGCGCCATTGGTGGCCTGATCCGAAAACACCGCTTCGGGCGAGACAATCGAGTAACGCTCTTGTCCGACGGTGGACAGCAGTTTGCGCATATGCAGCGCGGCCTCGGACCGGTTCATCACAAGGGCGACATGGCCGGGCACATCATAGGTTGTCGTCATTTCGGCCAGTCCCAGAAAGCCAAGCCCGCTTTCCGGCGTCGCGAAACCGCCCACAGCCTCACGCGCCCGCAAAAGACCGCGCAGCCGGGCAAGCAGCGTCTGATCGTCAATCGGGCGGGACAGAAAATCCTCGGCCCCGGCGCGCAGCGCGGCCAGACGGCGCACCGGGTCATGTTCGGACGAGAACATCACCACCGGAATGCGCCGCGTTGCGGGGTTTGCCTTCAGCTGGCGCAAAACCTCGATCCCGCTCATGTCGGGCAGGGTCAGATCCAAAAGGATCAGATCGGGACCCTCGGACCGGGCCAATTGCAGGCAGCTGGCACCATCGGCCGCCATGACCGAGCTATAGCCTGCAGCGGTCAGTTTTACCTTGAAGACGATGCGGTTTGTCGACACATCATCAACTATGAGGATCTTACCGATCATGCGTCACCAGTTCACTTCTTTAGCTCATCCATGTTCAATTCTGGCCGAGACAGGTTAAGAAACCCTTGCTGACAGTATAATCAATTCCTTCAAAGCCTAATGAAAACGGTGGGAAACTCTGTGGAAAACTCAAGTAATGGGCGAAAAGCGGCCGAGACACTCGCCGCAGAGGTGTTTTCTTGGCTGACCGAGGATGTCGACCGTCTTAACGCTTTCATGGGCACGACAGGGGCGTCGCCGGGCGATCTGGTCAGGTCCATCAACACCCCGGCCTTTCTGGGTACTGTTCTGGATTTCCTCCTAATGGACGACCAAATGATTAAGGACTTTTGCGACACCCGCGCTTTGGCCTATACCGCACCGATGCAGGCCCGTGCAGCATTGCCGGGCGGTGACAGCTGGAATTGGACCTGAGGCAATGCTTGACGCGGTGATCTTTGACAAGGACGGAACCCTTTTCGACTTTCGGGCAAGCTGGGGGGGCTGGACCCAAGCCGTGCTGGACGAGTTTGCCGTGACCGCGCCCGACAAGGCCCGGCTTGCGGCTGTGCTGGGCTTTGATCCGGTGGCGGGTCAGTTCGACCCGTCCAGCCCGGTGATCAGCATGACCACGCCCGAGATTGCCGCAATCTTTCATCAGCATGTGACGGGGATCACGCTGGCCGATCTGAATGACCGCATGAATGCCCTTGCCGCACTGGCTCCGATGCTGCCCGCCGTGCCCCTGCGCAAGGTTTTGGGAGGGCTGAAGGCGCGCGGGCTGAAACTGGGTCTGGCGACCAATGACACCGAAATGCCCGCAAGGGTCCATCTGGACCGGGCCAATGTGCTGGACCTGTTCGACTATGTGGTCGGCTGCGATTCGGGTTGGGGCGGCAAGCCCGCGCCGGGACAATTGCTTGAGTTTCTGCGCCGCTTCGATCTGCGGCCTGACCGGGTGGCCATGGTCGGCGACAGCCTGCATGATCTGGACGCCGGTCGCGCCGCAGGGATGCATACCGTGGCCGTGCTGACCGGAATTGCCCTGCATGACGATCTTGCCGGCCATGCCGATGTCGTCTTGGAAAACATCGGTGAGCTGGGGGCCTGGATTGACCGGGGCTTTGCCAACCCGGCCTGATCTTCGCCCGGAAAACGACCTGATCTGTCCAGGTCCTGGACCGTCCCGCCTGGCATCCAAGCAAAAACGACCAATTCTGGTCGGGAACAGAGTGCGCGTTGCCGTGCAGTTTCGGTCATCAATAGGGCAGGGCGGTCAAAGGATGTGCCGCAGCGATGGAGCAGCCGATGAGCGATGACTTGAACCGACGGCGCAGATCCGGTGGCCGGGCTGGCCACAAGGAACGCGCAGGTCCCTCTGTTATCGACCAGATGCCGTGGCGCATTCCGGTCAACCCCGACCGTCCGACCGAACCATTGGATGCCGATGGGGTTCAGGCTATCCACCGCGGTGCCATGCGGATCCTGAGCGAAATCGGGATCGAATTTCTGAACCCCGACGCGGTCAAGGTGCTTAAGCAAGCAGGGTGCACGGTGAACGGCACCAATGTGCGCATGGACGAAGCCTTTGTGATGGAAATGCTGGGCCATGCGCCCGAGACATTTACCCTGACCCCGCGCAACGTCGAACGCGAGCTGATCATGGGCGGCAAGCACATGCTGTTCGTCAATGTCTCCTCTCCGCCCAACTCTTGGGATATGGAACGTGGCAAGCGCCCTGGCGACTTTGCGACCTTCAAGGATTTCATGCGGCTGACCCAGTATTTCAACTGCATCCACATCGCAGGTGGCTATCCGGTCGAACCCATCGACATCCACCCTTCGGTGCGCCATCTGGACTGCCTTTATGAAAAGCTGACGCTGACCGACAAAGTGGTTCATGCTTATAGCCTTGGTGCCGAACGGGTCGAAGATGTGATGGAAATGGCCCGCCTTGCCGGGGGCCTGAGCGAAGAAGAATTTCAGGCCAAGCCGCGGATGTACACCAACATCAACTCGGTCTCGCCGTTGAAGCACGACTACCCGATGTTGGATGGCGCGATGCGGCTGGCCAAGCGGGGCCAGCCCGTTGTGGTCACCCCGTTCACGCTGGCCGGGGCCATGGCACCGGTGACCATGTCGGGCGCGGTGGCCCTGTCGCTGGCCGAGGCGCTGGCGGCGGTGGCGCTGCTGCAATACATCAAACCGGGCTGCCCGGTGGCGATCGGGACCTTCACCTCGAATGTCGACATGAAATCGGGCGCGCCGGCCTTTGGCACGCCCGAGTATATGCGCGCCACCCAGATGACCGGGCAGATGGTGCGCCATTACAAGCTGCCGCTGCGGTCGTCCGGGGTCTGTGCCGCCAACGTGCCGGATGGGCAGGCGATGTGGGAAACCTCGAACAGCCTGTGGGCCGCGGTGCAAAGCCGCACCAACATGGTCTATCACGCGGCGGGCTGGCTGGAAGGCGGGCTGATTGCCAGCCCCGAAAAGTTCATCATGGACTGCGAAGTCCTGCAAATGATCCAACGCTATTTCGAAGAGGCGACCTGGGCCACAACCGAGGACGACATTGCCCTGGACGCGATCCGCGAAGTGGGCCCGGGTGGCCATTACTTCGGCTGTCAGCACACGCAGGACCGCTATCAGAAGGCCTTTTATGCCCCGATGATCAGTGACTGGCGCAATTACGAGGCGTGGCAGCTGGATGGCGCGGCCTGGACGGCGGAACGGGCGCACCGGGTCTACAAGCAGATCCTGAACGAGTTCGAGCCGCCGCCGATGAACGGGGATCACCAGGAAGATCTGCGCCGGTTCGTGGCCCAACGCAAACAGGAAGGCGGCGCGCCGACCGATTTCTAAGGTCGGGCGCGAGCCCTTGTGACGCGCCGTCAGCGGTTGGACCGGATATGTGGAAAAGTGTCCGTGTATTCATGCAATCCCAGGCGACGCGCCGTGGAATTCGTGGCTGCGCGCCCGCATAGAACGGCCACGGTTCGGGATTTCTTAACCGATGTTGCCCTAGGGTTCCCCAAAAGAACCAAGGAAATCCCCATGCATGGTGTGATCAACCGATCCCTGCAATGTTTCTTGCGCGATACCTACGGACCGTCGATCTGGGACGCGATCGTGCGCGAGGCGCAGCTTGAAGTGAACTCTTTCGAAGCGATGCTCATCTATGATGATGCGCTGACCGACCGGGTGATAGAAGGCGCCGCCTTGGTGCTGCGCCGCCCGCGCGAGATGGTGTTGGAAGACTTGGGTCACTATCTGGTCAGCCACGAAACCCTGACCTTCTTGCGCCGCCTCTTGCGTTTTAGTGGCGTCAACTTTGCCGATTTCGTCAATTCTCTGGAAGAACTGCCTGATCGGGGGCGGCTTGCCCTGCCCAATCTGGAGGTGCCGGAGCTGGAGTTGACCGATCATGGGGCAGGGCAGTTCTCCCTGCGCTGCACCGCCCCATTGCAAGGCGTCGGTCATGTCATGATCGGCCTTTTGCGGGCCATGGCGGATGATTACGGCGCGCTGGTCATGCTGGAATCGCTGGGACAACGGGGCGACAGTGAAATGATCTCGATCCAGATCGCCGATCAGGCCATGTATGCAGCGCGACCCTTCAGCCTTGGAATAGCGGGCAACTGATGACAGCGATGATGCACCACTCTGCGACATTGTCGCGCGCGGCCCTGGGCCAGTTGATGCCGCTGCATGTCCTGCTGGATGGCGATGGCACGATCATCGGCCATGGGCCGACGCTGGAAAAGTTGTTGGAAGATCAGTCCTTGCTTGGCCGGTCGCTTTTTGACGCGTTCGAACTGCGCCGACCCGCGGGGATCACCGGCATGGCCGAACTTGCCAGCCGGGCTGGTGAAAAGCTGCGGCTTAACCTGCGCATAGGGGCGCGGGTCATTGGGTTTCGCGGGATCGTGCTGAACCTTGATCGTGGGGGCGGGCTGTTGATCAACCTGTCGTTCGGCATTGGCGTGGCCGAGGCCGTGCGCAATTACTCCCTGACCGATGGTGACTTTGCCCCGACCGACCTTGCGATCGAGATGATGTATCTGGTCGAGGCCAGGGCCGCCGCCATGGGCGCTTTGCGGGGCTTGGCCCAGCGTCTGGATGCCGACAAGCAAATGGCCGAGGCGCAGGCGATGACGGACACGCTGACGGGCTTGCGCAATCGCCGCGCGCTGTCTCAGGTGATCGACACATTGGTGCGCAACCAGGTTCACTTCGGCCTGATGCATGTCGATCTGGATTTTTTCAAGACGGTGAATGACACTTTGGGCCATGCGGCGGGCGATCATGTCTTGCGAACCGTTGCGGTGGCGCTGCAGACGGAAACCAGGGCCGAGGATACCGTGGCGCGGGTCGGCGGCGACGAATTCGTGCTGGTCTTTCCCGCAATCACCGATGCCGCGCAACTTGAGGCCGTGGCGCGGCGCATCATCGACGCCCTTACAAGGCCCATGGATTTTGAGGGGCAGGCTTGCAATATTTCGGCCTCGATCGGGATTGCCTTGTCGACGCAATATGACACGCCCGATCCCGACCAGATGCAATCCGACGCGGATGAGGCGCTTTATGCGTCCAAGCGCGGCGGGCGCGGGCAAGCGCGGGTTCACGGCGCGGCGTAGCGGGCTGACCGACGCGACGGGCCGGGTGCAGATACAAGGAACAAAAGGCCCTCGCGCAGGAAGGCGGGCTGTGACATCCATTGTCCAACGGGTGCAGCAGCGCCACGACAACGGAGAATAACCATGACTTCAGCAAACCGCCCCGACCCGGCGACCTGGACATTTCGCGCGATCAAGGGCGGCAGCTACACCGACGGGGACTTTGCCGGCAAGGTGGTGTTGGTCGTCAACACGGCGTCGCATTGCGGCTATACCCCGCAATACAACGGACTTCAGCACCTGCAGGATACCTATGGGGCGTCGGGGCTGGAGGTTCTGGCCGTGCCATCGGACGATTTCAAGCAGGAAGAGCCGGATGATGCGGCCGTCCAGGACTTTTGTGAACGCAACTTCGCGCTGACGCTGAAAATGACCGGACTGGCCCAGGTGACCGGGCCGCAGGCGCATCCGCTTTACCTCTGGCTTGCCCAAGCCGGCTTTGTGCCCGACTGGAATTTCGCCAAGGTTCTGTTTGACCGCCACGGCCGCGTTGCCGCCCATTGGACCGGCGATATCGAGCCTTTGGACGCGGCTGTCGAGGTCGAGATCAAGCGAAACCTCGCCGCCCCATAGGCTGGTCAAATGCGCAGAGATCCGGGAGAGAGTGGCAGCCCGTAGGGGA
>JAYSWK010000205.1:0-1955 GCA_043718085.1 Rhodobacterales bacterium | reverse complement strand
GAAACTCTTGCCGTTTCAGATGCGAAGCGCCCAGTCTTCCCCGATATGCCCAAAGCATATCGGGGACGCGAATGCCTGCCTGCGAAGGGGAACCGTGGCCCCAGTGGGGCCGCGTAAGTCCCCGAAGCGGGGCAGGCGCGTCCCCTTTTCACCCTGCGGACCAAGACATGCCCCCTTGCTGTCGCCTTGAGGCTCCGGCAATCGGACCGATCAGGGCTCCACCGGAGCCCCGATCAGGCGTGCATTCAGGTGCGCCTTAAAGTGCGGGCAAAGGTTGCAGACCTGGTCTGGGTTTGGGGGTCAATGCCAGTGACCAAACCCTGTGCGGCCAGCCAATCCGCGACGCTTTCGCTGGCGACATTGCCCTTGGCCCCCGGCGCAAAGGGGCAACCGCCAAGGCCCGCGACGGAGGTGTCGAACACGCGCAGGCGATAATCCAATGCCGTGCGAAATTCAGCAGGGCTTGGCCCCTGGTGTCGTGGAACTGTCCGGCGAGGTCGACGGCGGGCCCCAGTCTGGCCACGTCGGCGGGCGGGGTTGGCCCGTCATAGGGGCAATGATGCGGTCGTGGTGGGAAGCGTGATCCGAGGCGATGATGGTGGCCGGAAGGGCGAGGTCGTCGCTGCGCCCCTGGGCGAAGATTGCGACTTGGGCAGGGCTTTGGACACCTCCTGCCCCGCGACGCGCCCGACACCGGTGATCATGCCGGGCCCCGGGGCAATCGCCGTCAAAAGGCGTGTCTGGTTCCGGTTGAATCGAAAACCGCTGCCTCTCGGCAAGGCTCGAACGCGTTTTTCGATAAGAGTGTTTCCATCAAGACCAGACACGCTCCAAAGGCCAGTTGCGACAACAGCCCGACCTCCAGAAAGGCCTAGCCGGGGTCCAGAAGACGACTGACGCGGTCGCGCGGCAAAGGCTTGCCCCGGTCGGTGTGACGCGCCCGCGCCCTGGCATCGCCCCCGGCACTGGCCGCCGATGCGGCCGCCCTGACGGGCTCGATCGCCGCAAGTTGAGCGGCCTGATTGGCGGCAAAACGATCGGAGCGGAGTGAAATCGCCGAGGGAAACTTCATCTGATCTGAGTAACCTCGATGTCCAGGGCCAGGTTCGACCAGGTGCGATCCGCCGTCACAACCGACTGATTCAACGCCAATCCCAAGCCGATACAAGCCCGGTCGGCCAACGAAAGGCCCAAGGACCGGGTCTTGGTGCGCAATCCGCCCGCCCGCCATGCCGCCGCTTCGTCAAAAGCATGGACCGTCAACCCGAGGCTGGCCAATACCGCAGCGATCTGCTCGGCATTGCCGCCGCGATCTGCCAGCTTGCCGATCAATTCGGCCAGATTGACCGCACTGACGGCTGCACTGGGCAAGACGGCGTCCACCTTGTCACCCCCCGGCTCGCCCCATAGCGCCGCCAGAATGGCTGAGGTGTCCAGGACAACGCTCATTCCGCCGCCTCGCGCCGACGTTCGGCCAGCAGTTCGTCCACGGGCGAACCTGCGCCGATATCGAATGCGCGCACCAGATCGCGGGCGCGTTGAAGGGCCGCGTCAGCCGGAACAAGACGCAAAGAGCGCCCTTCGGTTGTGACGACCAGACCTTCGGAAGGCTTCAGTCCAAGCGATCCAAGAACTTCGGGCATCAGGATTATCCTGCCAAGCATATCGGGCATCAACCTGGCGCCTTGGGCCAAACCAAAAGTGCCGCTGTCATCGGACGCGGGCAGTGCCTCGGGCGCGATCCCGGCCTTTTTGCTGCGGATCAGGACATGCGAGACATGTTGGTCGGAAACGCCCAAGTGCCTGGCAATTTCCGCCTGACGCAATCCATAGGCGCTGAGGGCCCTAATCCTTGCGGCCTTGGTCGGCAGCGCATCCAGGGCGTTACGCAGTGTTGTGGTCAACTCTGGCATTTCAAGTTCCTGTTGGTGTCCTCGTCACAGGCTTGTATATAG
>JAYSWK010000204.1:0-12591 GCA_043718085.1 Rhodobacterales bacterium | reverse complement strand
CCCATGACGCCGGGCGACTGGGGCTGGATGCTGGCTTTGTGCTGCACCTCGGTTACCGGACACTACCTGTTGATCCGCGCCTATGACCTGGCCGAAGCCTCAGCCCTGCAGCCCCTGACCTATCTGCAACTGGTCTTCATCGCGTTCTTCGGCGTCTTTCTGTTTGACGAGGTGCTGCGGGCCAATGTGATCATCGGCGCGATCATCGTGGTTGCAGCCGGGCTTTTTACCCTGTGGCGGCAACAATTGCGGGCGCGGCAGGCGGCGCGGGCGGCGGGCTAGGCCAAATTTCTTGAGGAAGAAATTTGCAAAAATCTTCGAAGATTTTTGGCGCTCAATCCTGGCGTCGCGCAATGACCTTTTCTTTTTGCGCCGCTGCCGCCATATTGGAATCATTCCAAACTGGGTGCTGTCATGCTTGTCGCCTTTTCGTCCCGCAAACGCTTTTCCGACCTGACCGAGGCCGAGATTCTGGCGCTCGCCATCGCCTCGGAAGAGGATGATGCCGCCATCTATCGCACCTATGCCCAGGTTCTGCGCACCGAATATCCCGCCTCAGCCGCCGTGTTCGACGGCATGGCGGTTGAAGAGGACGGCCATCGTCAGCGGCTGATCGACCTGTTCCGCGTGCGGTTCGGCGAGGTGATCCCCTTGATCCGGCGCGAACATGTTGCAGGATTTTACGCCCGCAACCCGGTCTGGCTGACGAAATCCCTCAGCCTGGACCGGATCCGCAGTGAAGCCGCCGGGATGGAACATCTGGCCGAGAAATTTTACCGCGCCGCCGCGGCCCGCACGACGGATGCGGCCACGCGCAAGCTTTTGGGTGATCTGGCCGCTGCCGAGGCCGGGCATGAAAAGCACGCCGAACGCCTGGAGGGCCTGCACCTGGGCCCCGAGGCCAAGGCCAACGAGGATGCAGGCGCAAGGCGGCAGTTTATCTTGACCTGGGTACAGCCGGGGCTGGCGGGGCTGATGGATGGCTCGGTCAGCACCCTGGCGCCGATTTTTGCCACCGCTTTTGCCACGCAAAACAGCCACACGGCCTTGCTGGTCGGCACTGCCGCCGCCGTCGGGGCGGGCATTTCGATGGGCTTCACCGAGGCGGCCCATGATGACGGGGTTCTGTCGGGGCGCGGTTCGCCGTGGAAACGCGGGTTGGCCAGCGGTGTCATGACCATGCTGGGCGGGCTTGGCCATGCGCTGCCCTATCTGATCCCCGATTTCTGGACCGCGACGGCGCTTGCCATGGCCGTGGTCTTTGTCGAACTTTGGGCCATCGCCTGGATCCAGAACCGCTATATGGAAACTCCGTTCTTCCGTGCGGCCTTGCAGGTCGTGCTGGGCGGTGCTTTGGTCTTTGCGGCAGGGGCATTGATCGGGGGCGGGTGATGTATCGCAAGGGTGACGTCAGCTATCAGCCCCTTCCGCTGCCTGACCGCGTGCAAAAACCCGACGCCGAAGCCCTGGCCGTCGCCCAGGCCTTTCGCGATTACATGAAGCGCCGCCATTCGGTCCGACAATATTCGACCCGGCCCGTGCCCGAAACCGTCATCACCGCCTGCATCGAGGCCGCCGCCACCGCCCCGTCCGGCGCCAATCACCAGCCCTGGCATTTTGCCGCCATTTCCGACACCGCAATGAAGGCGCTGATCCGCGCCGCGGCCGAGGAGGAGGAGCGCGCGTTCTACGCAGGCGGGGCGGGGGATGAATGGCTGGCCGCGCTGGAACCCATCGGCACCGGGGTCGACAAGCCGCATCTGACCGACGCGCCCTGGCTGATCGTGGTCTTTGCCCAACGCTGGGGGGTGACCCAGGACGGCGCGCGCTACAAGAATTATTATGTGCCAGAAAGTGTCGGCATCGCGACCGGAATGTTGATCACGGCGCTGCATCATGCGGGGCTTGTGTGCCTGGAGCATACGCCCAACCCGATGAAATTCCTGCCCGATCTTTGCGGGCGGCCTGCGTCCGAAAAGGCCGTCATGATTCTGCCCGTGGGCTATCCGGCCCTTGATGCGACCGTGCCCGCCGTGGCCAAGCGCAAAAAGCCGCTGGGTGACATTCTGACGGTGTTTCGTTAGATCAACCGCGAGCGGGGGTTTCACCCCCCCGCACCCCCGTGGGATATTTTTGAACCGATGAATGGACCGACATGAAAACGATCAGCGAAAGCCGGGCCAATGGCGGCGTGCAGGGGGTCTATTCCCATGTCTCCGAGGCGTGCGGCTGCGACATGACCTTTGGACTGTTCCTTCCGGCCGAGGCGGAACACGGGCCGGTGCCCGTGCTTTGGTATCTGTCCGGGCTGACCTGCACGCATGAAAACGCCATGGTCAAGGCCGGCGCCCAGCGTTGGGCATCCGAGGCTGCGATTGCGCTGATCTTTCCCGACACCAGCCCGCGCGGCGACGGTGTTGCCGATCACGCCGACTATGATCTGGGTCAGGGTGCGGGCTTTTATGTCGACGCCGTGCAATCGCCCTGGTCGCCGCATTTCCAGATGTGGACCTATCTGACCGCCGAACTGCCCCAGACCCTGTTTGACGCCTATCCCCTGGCGGAACCGGCCCAGTCGATCATGGGCCATTCCATGGGCGGCCATGGCGCGCTGACCATGGCGATGAGCCTGCCGGGCCGCTTCCGCTCGGTGTCGGCCTTTGCGCCGATCTGCCAGCCGACGAAATCCGCCTGGGGTCGCAAGCAGTTCAGCGCCTATCTTGGCCGCGACGAGGAAGGGTGGAGCGCCTTTGACGCCACGGCTCTGATGAAAAGGCGCGGCTTTGACGGGCCGATGTTGATAGATCAGGGCACATCCGACAAGTTTCTGGACCTGTTGCAACCAGAAGCCCTGGCTTCGGCCATGGCCGAACGCCGCCAACCCGGATCGTTCCGCATGCAACAAGGGTATGACCACAGCTATTTCTTCATCTCGACCTTCATGGAGGAACATGTGGCCTTCCACGCTGCGGCATTGCACGCATGACGCTGTACATCGACGCCGACGCTTGCCCGGTCAAGGCCGAAGCCGAACGTGTGGCCGCCCGGCTGGGCGTGACCATGGTCCTGGTGTCGAACGGCGGCATTCGTCCTCCGGCCAACCCGCTGGTCCGGTCGGTCTTTGTCCCCGATGGGCCGGACGAGGCCGACAAGTGGATCGCCGAACGGGCCGGTCCCGGCGATGTCGTGGTGACGGGCGACATCCCCCTGGCCGCGCGCTGTGTCGAAGCAGGGGCGCGTGTGCTCAAGCACAACGGCGAGGAATTGACCCGGGCCAATATCGGCATGGTCCTGGCGACGCGCGATCTTATGGCGGATCTGCGGTCCGCTGATCCGTTCCGCCAGGGCGGTGGCAAGATGTTCAGCAAATCCGACCGCTCGCGGTTTCTGGAGGCATTGGACCGGGTGATGCGGGCCAGGTAGGTCGGTGGACCCCGACGCGCGCAATACGCCGTTGCATGTCGGGGATGGGCCAGAAATGGCCGGCGGATTTGATCAGATGGCGCCATGACCGAACCCCATTCCCGCACCGCGCTGATCGGCATTTCCTGCGCCATTGGCGGGGCCGTTGCCCTGTCGTTCAATGATCTGTTCATCAAGTACTTGTCGGATGACTATGCGTTGCACCAGGTTATTCTGGTCAGAGCCTTTGTCGGGCTGGCTTTCATTCTGGGCTTCATGCGCTTGTCCGGTGTCAGTTTCGCCACCCTGCGCACGACGCGCCCCATGGCGCATCTGATCCGGGCATCCATTGTCATGGTCTCCAACGTCTGTTTCTTCCTTGGGCTGGCCGCCATGCCAATTGCCGACGCCTCGGCCATCGGTTTTGTGGCGCCCATATTCGTCACGCTGATCTCGGCCGTGGTTCTGCATGAAAAGGTCGGCTGGCACCGCTGGGGGGCGGTTCTGCTGGGTCTGGTTGGCGTGCTTGTCATGCTCAGACCCGAAGGCACGTTTCACTGGGCTGCCATCTTGATCCTGTTCTCGGCCTTTTGCTATGCCACGACCCAAAACATGACCCGGCACCTGCGCGAGACGGAAAGCTCGATCACGATCAACTTCTATACCCAGATCGCCTTTATCACCGTGTCGGTCTGCATGGGGCTTTGGGTTGGCGACGGGCATTTGTCAGGCTCGTCCGATGCCTCGCTGGCCTTTCTGTTTCGCCCCTGGACCCTGCCGCCCTTTGGGCACTGGCTTTACTTCGTCGGCACCGGGATTTCGGTTGCGGCGGGAGGGATGCTGATGGGCCATGCCTACCGCACCAACCCGCCCGCGCTGATCGCCCCATTCGAATACACCTCCATGCCGCTGGCCGTGATCTATGGCCTGGTGTTCTTTGGCACCTTCCCCGACTTGCGCGGCTGGATCGGGATTGCGCTGATCATCGGGGCGGGGTTGTATACGCTCTGGCGCGAGACGGTGCGGGGCAGGGCGGTGGCGCATGAAGGTTGAGGCGGTTATTTTCGACATCGGCAATGTGCTGACGCGCTGGCAACCCGAGGCCTTTTATGACCGCGAAATCGGCGAGACGCGCCGGCGCGCTCTGTTCGTCGAGGTCGATCTGCACCACATGAACGACCTGATCGACCAAGGCGAGCTGTTCCGCGAGACGATTTATGACTGGGCCGACCGCCACCCCGGATGGGCTGCCGAGGTGCGCATGTGGTATGACCGCTGGATCGAACTGGCCAGCCCGCGCATCGAAGACTCCATCGCCTTGCTGCGCGCCTTGCGGGCCAGGGGCGTGCCGGTCTTTGCTTTGACCAATTTCGGGCGCTATTCCTTTGATGAGGCCGTGCCGAAAATGGACTTCCTGCAGGAATTTGACCGTTCGTATGTGTCGGGCCGGATGGGGGTGATCAAACCTGATCCCCGGATCTATCAGATGGTGGAAGAGGATTGCGGCATCGCCCCGCACGCCCTGCTTTTCGCCGATGACAAGGCCGAGAATATCGCCGCCGCCGCCGCCCGCGGATGGCGGACACATCAGTTTGAAAGCTGGCAAGGCTGGGCCGCGCGGCTGGTGGCCGAGGGCCTGCTGACCAAAAAGGAGGCTGGGCTGTGAGTGTGGAGTTTTTGGGTGCCGAGGCCGAAGCGCAACTGACCTGGCCGGGGATCATCGCAGCCCTCGAAGCGGGTCATCTGCGGCCCCGGGCCGAGATTGCCGATCTGCTTTTGTATCGCGGGGCGGATACGATGCTGGACCGCGCCGCCTGGATCGATGGGCTGGGCGCGCTGGTCAAGGTCGGCTTGATCAACCCCGGCAATGCCGCCATGGGACAGCCCACGGTAAACGGCATCGTCAACCTGTTCAACGACAAGACCGGGATGCTTGAGGTGCTTTTGGACTTTCACCTCGTCACCAAATGGAAGACCGCCGGCGACAGTCTGCTGGCCGCCTCCAAACTGGCGCGGCGCGACAGCCGCGAGATCCTGCTGGTGGGCGCGGGCACGGTGAATGCCTCGATGGTCAGCGCCTATGGCGCGCTGTTTGCCGATGCGCGATTTACGGTGTGGAACCGCTCGATGTCGGGTGCGATCCGGTTCGCCGAAAAGACCGGCGCCAGGGTGGCGGACGATCTGCAGGCGGCAGTGTCTGCGGCGGACATCATTTGCACCGCCACGATGAGCACCGAGCCCCTTGTTCTGGGCGCCTGGCTAAGGCCCGGCCAGCATCTTGACCTTATCGGGGCCTATACCCCCGCCATGCGCGAGGTCGATGACGACGCAATGTCCAGGGCGCGGGTGTTCGTCGACGCGCGGGCGACGACCCTGCACCATATCGGCGAGCTGATGGCCCCCATCGCCAGCGGCGCGATACGCGAAAACGATGTCGTGGCCGATTTCTATGATATCGCCTCGGGCGCCTTCACACGCCGTTCTGACGACGAGATCACCATCGCCAAGAACGGCGGCGGGGGGCATCTCGACCTGATGACCGCCGCCTATATTCTGGCCTGTTGGCAGGGGCGCTAGTGCGGTTCAAGTTCTTGTTGAAACATCAAGCATCAGAATTCAAACACTTTTGGTTTGAATTCTGATGCAACATGAACTTGAACCGCTTTTGAGCGGGATGAGGTTTCATGGAAACAAACGCATCGAAATGCGCGTTCGAGCGAATGCGAGAGGCAGCGTTTTTCGATTCCAAGCAAATTCATCCCGCTTTAAGCGTCGCCGATCATCCGGGAATGGGCCTTAAGGGCCGCCAGCCAGGCCAGGCCGTGCACGGTGGCGCGGGCGGGGCGGTATTCGGCCGCGACCCAGCCCTGATAGCCGATGGCATCCAGGTCGCGGAACAGGGCGGTCAGGTCAAAACCGCCACCGCCCGGTTCGGCGCGGGTCGGAAAGCCTGCGATCTGGATGTGACTGACCAGGGATTTGTGCTTTTCCCACACGGCCCAGGGGTCGCCATGGATGCGCGCTGCGTGCCACAGGTCAAACTGCAATCCGACACGCGAGCTGTCCACATCGGCCAGGATGCGCGCAGCCTGATCGAAATCGTTCAGGAAATAGCCCGGCATGTCCTCGGTATTCATGGGCTCGATGCACAGGGACAACTCGGGCGCCTGTGCGGCGGCCCAGATGAGGTGCTCGGTGTAAAGCTGCGTGGCCTCGGGTCCGCGCGCGACCCCGGCCATGACATGCACGCGCGCCGCACCCAGCCGGGTGGCCAGGTCTGCCGCACGCAAGAAGCCATCGTGAAAGCGGTTCTCCAGCCCCGGCACGGCAGCATGACCCCGGTCCCCAGCCGCCCAATCGCCCGGCGGCGTGTTGATCAGTGCCAGCGGCATCTGCCCCAATGCGCCTTGCCAATCCTTGGCGGGCTGATCATAGGGAAACAGGATCTCGACCCCGTCAAAACCCGCCTGCGCGGCAAGGCCCGGCCGGTCAAGGCTGGGCACTTCGGTGAAAAGCATGGTGAGGTTGGCGGCGAATCTGGGCATCAGGGCAGATCAGCAGAGCGTATGACAGGCATGAACAGTCCATTTGACCAAAGGCCGAACCAGCTTTCACCGGAATGGGGCGCGTGACAACCCAATTCGACTAAACGAAAGAACGACTTGCGGTCAATAAGGGCGTTCAGCCCGGCGCGGACATGGATATAGGGCGCGGGCTCGCCATCATCAGCGAACTTGACGGTGACCGGGTGGTCGGCATCGGCATCGACCTCGTCCTCGGTTTTGGTGACAAAGCGCAGGCATTGATCGGCTCCCGCGCCCGTGGCCGTGAAATCCACCGCAAACAGCGGCGCGTCATCGACGCGGATGCGCACCTTTTCCACCGGGGTGACCAGGAAATATTCATCCCCCTCGCGTTTCAGGATCTGCGAAAACAGCTTGACCAGCGGCGCGCGACCGATGGGCGTGCCCAGATAATACCACAAGCCGTCCCGGGCGATGCGGATGTCGATATCGCCGCAAAACGGCGGGTTCCACAGATGCACCGGCGGCAGGCCCTTCCGCCCCTTGACCTGTTGCAGCAATCCTTCCGCTGTCGGCATCACGATCATTTTCCCTGACTTGGGCGATTGGCATTTGTGCAAACTGCCGCGACCCGTTCTAATGGCACATATAACCACTCACGGAGCAATGTCATGTCTGATGCCACTCTTGTCGCCGAGATCGAAGCCCTGGCGCAGAAACTTGGGGCGGCGCGGGCCGAGGCGGGCAAAAGGTTCATCGGGCAGGAACGGGTGGTGGAATTGACCCTGGCGGCCATGCTGTGCGGCGGTCATGCCCTGCTGGTCGGCCTGCCGGGCCTTGGCAAGACGCTGCTGGTCGATACCTTGTCGCGGGTGATGGGGCTGCGTTCGAACCGCATCCAGTTCACCCCGGACCTCATGCCCGCCGATATCCTGGGTTCCGAGGTACTGGATGTCGCCGCCGATGGCGCGCGCTCGTTCCGGTTCATCGAGGGCCCGGTGTTTTGCGAGCTTCTGATGGCGGACGAGATCAACCGCGCCTCGCCGCGTACCCAGTCGGCCCTGTTGCAGGCCATGCAGGAACGCGAAGTGACCATTGCGGGCCAGCATCGCAAGCTTGGGCCGCCCTTTCATGTATTGGCGACGCAAAACCCGATTGAACAAGAGGGCACCTATCCCCTGCCCGAGGCGCAGCTGGACCGCTTTCTGGTGCAGGTCGATGTCGCCTATCCGACCCGCGCGACCGAACGTGACATCCTCTTGGCCACCACAAGTTCGACCACGGCCGAGGCCAGCCAGGTCTTTTCCGCCGCCGAATTGATTGCGGCCCAGGCCCTGATCCGGCGGATGCCGGTTGGCGATACAGTGGTCGAAGCGATCCTGAACCTGGTCCGCTCGTGCCGCCCGGGCGAGGCCGAAGGGGCGGCGCTGGATGGCGTGTTGTCCTGGGGGCCGGGGCCGCGCGCGGCGCAGGCCCTGATGCTGATGGCGCGGGCACGGGCGCTGTTGAACGGGCGGCTTGCCCCCTCGACCGAGGATGTGGCGGCGTTGGCGCGGCCCGTGCTGGAACACCGGATGTCGCTGAGTTTTGCGGCGCGGGCGCGGGGCGAGACGTTGCAAGGCGTCATCGACCGGGTGACAGGTCAGGTGCTGGGGCAGGCGGCGTGATGCATGTCCGCACCAGGTTTGATCGTAGGATGGGCAGTATTGCCCATCCTACAAGGTCAGCCGCGGGTGTCCCGTGACCGCATCAGCCGACCTTCGCGCCAGTGCCGAGGCGCTTGGCGCCACCCTGCCGCCCCTGCTGGCCGAGGCAGAGCGTCTGGCCGCCACCGTGCTTTTGGGCGAACATGGTCGCCGTCGCGCCGGGCCGGGGGACGATTTCTGGCAATACCGCCCCGCCCATCCCGGCGACGCCATGCGCGCGATCGACTGGCGGCGTTCGGCCCGGTCGGACAGCCATTTCGTGCGGGAACGCGAATGGCAGGCCGCGCAATCGGTGGTGCTTTGGGTCGATCCCTCGCGCGCGATGGCCTATGCGGGGTCGCGCGATCGCCCCGCCAAGGGTGAACGCGCCCGGCTTGTCACGCTGGCGCTTGCCGTGCTTTTGCTGCGCGGCGGCGAAAGGGTCGGCCTTGCTGGCCAGGGCAGCCCGCGCTCTGGCCGCGCCCAGCTTTTGCGCCTGGCCGAGGCGTTCAGCCTGACCGCCACCGCCCCCGCCCCCGCCGCCGACTACGGCGCACCGGTCGAAGACGGGCTCGCTCCCCATGGCCGCGCCGTCTTTGTCTCGGATTTTCTGGGCGATCTGGGCGGCGTCGAGGCGGCCCTTGCCCGCGCGGCGGATCGCGGGGTCAAGGGGGTCCTGTTGCAGGTGCTTGACCCGGCAGAGGAAGAATTTCCCTTTGACGGGCGCACCGTCTTTGTCTCGATGGGCGGCTCCTTGACCCACGAGACGCATCAGGCGGGCGATCTGCGCCTGCGGTATCTGCAGCGCCTGGCCGAACGCAAGGCGCGGCTGGCTGACCTTGCGCGCTTGTCAGGCTGGCTTTTTCACACCCATCACACCGGGCTTCCCGCACAGTCGGCGCTTCTTTGGGCCTACCGCGCGCTCGAGGGGGGGCGATGACGCTGGCCTTCGCCTCGCCTTTGCTGTTGTGGGCCCTGATCGCCTTGCCGGTGCTGTGGTTCCTTTTGCGTGTCGTGCCACCCGCGCCGATCCGCCGCCGGTTTCCCGGCGTGGCCCTGCTTTTGGGCCTGACGGACGAGGATGCCCAGACCGACAAGACGCCGTGGTGGCTGATGCTTCTGCGCATGGCCGCGATTGGGCTGGTGATCCTGGGCTTTGCGGGACCCGTCCTGAACCCGACCCCGCGCGAAGGGTCGGCCAAACCCCTGCTGATCCTGTTCGACGGCGGCTGGGCCGAGGCACCTGACTGGGCGCGGCGCGTGACCCAGGCGGCAGAGCTGACCGAAAGGGCCAGCCGCGACGGGCGGGCCGTGGCCGTGGTGCGGCTGACCGACACGGCGGGCGAGGTCACCTTTCAGGCCGGCGATGCCGTTGCAGGCCGCGTCCAGACCCTGCAACCCCAGCCCTGGTTTCCCGATTATGCCCCGTGGCGCACGCAGTTGGACTTGGGTGACTTTGACAGCTTCTGGCTGTCGGACGGGGTGGATCACCCGGGCCGTGCCGATCTGCTGGCCGACCTTTCCCGGCATGGCAGCGTCACCGTCTTTCAGTCGCCGTACCCGCTGATCGCGCTGAAACCGGCCGGCTTTGCCGCAGGTGCCGTGCAGATCACGGCCTTGCGGCTGGACACCGCGACCGCGGCCGAGGCGGAGGTTCTGGCCAAGGGACCTGACCCGTCGGGCGCCATCCGCGAACTGGACAAGGGCAAGCTGACCTTTGCGGCAGGGTCGGCCAAGGCCGATCTTGCCCTGATCCTGCCGCCCGAACTGCGCAATCGCATCACCCGTTTCGAGGTGACCGGCCAGCACACCGCGGGTTCCGTCAGCCTGACCGATGACAGCCTGAAACGCCGCAAAGTGGCCATCGTCGCCGAAGGCGGGGACCGCGAAGGGCTGCAGCTTCTGTCGCCCACCCACTACCTGCGCCAGGCCCTGGCGCCCATGGCCGAGCTGATCGAAGGCGGCATCACCGATGTCCTGCCCGCCGCCCCCGATGTCATCATTCTGGCCGATGTCGCGCGCCTGACCGAGGCTGAAACCACGGGGCTGACCGACTGGACGGACAAGGGCGGGCTGTTGTTGCGCTTTGCCGGTCCCCGCCTTGCCGCCAGCGATATCGGCCGCACCCTGGAAGACCCGCTGATGCCGGTGCGCCTGCGCGAAGGTGGCCGCACCGTGGGGGGTGCCATGAGCTGGGACGACCCCAAGGCCCTGGCGCCCTTTCCCGAAGGCTCGCCCTTTCACGGGTTGCAAGTGCCCTCTGATGTCACCGTGACCAGTCAGGTTCTGGCCCAACCCGATCCCGACCTTGCCTCCCGCACCGTGGCCGCCCTGGCAGATGGAACGCCTTTGGTCACGCGCAAGGTGGTGGGCCAGGGCCAGGTCGTGCTGTTTCATGTCACCGCCAATGCCGATTGGTCCAGCCTGCCCCTGTCCGGCCTTTTCGTGCAGATGCTGGAACGCCTTGCCGTTTCGACCCGCCCGGCGCTGCCGGAACTGGCCGACCTCGCGGGCCAGACCTGGGTGCCAGAGCGGCTGCTGGACGGTTTTGGCCAAGAGATCCGGGCAGACCAGGTCGCGGGGGCAACGGGCGAAGCTTTGGCCCGCGCCGTGCAGGACGGCCCCGGCGCGACCCTGCCCCCCGGCCTTTACGCCGGAGTCGAACGCCGGGTCGCGCTGAACGCCATGGGGGCCAAGACCGTGCTGCAACCGCAAACATGGCCTGACGGGACACGGATCGAGGGCCCCAGCGGGCTGGTCGAACAAAGGCTGAAAGGGCCGGTTCTTGGCCTGGCCCTGTTTCTGCTTTGCCTTGATATTCTCGCGGCGCTTTATCTGTCGGGCCGCCTCTGGCGCGGGGCGGCTTTGCTGATCGCCCTGGCCATCGTGCCGGTCGGCCCGGACGATCTGCGCGCCCGAAGCCTGGATGACAAGGCCATTGCCGCAACCGAAGGCGTCGTGTTGGCCTATGTCGAAACCGGCGACGCCGCGGTCGATGCCGTGTCGAAAGCCGGGCTGACCGGCCTGTCGGATCAGCTCTGGGCCCGCACAGCCGTCGAACCCCTGGCGCCCATCGCCGTGAACCTTGACGCGGACGAGCTGGCCTTCTTTCCCTTTCTGTATTGGCCCGTCACCGCCGGCGCGCCCCTGCCCAGTGCCGCCGCCTATGCCAAGCTGAACCGCTTTTTGCGCACCGGCGGCATGATCCTGTTTGACACCCGCGACGGCGACATTGCCGGGGCCGGCGGCGCCTCGCCCGAGGCGCAAGCCCTGGAGCGCCTGGCCTCGGGCCTTGACATCCCGCCGCTGGAACCGATTGCCGAGGATCACGTCCTGACCCGCAGCTTTTACCTCCTGCAGGAATTTCCCGGTCGCTTTGCCGGAGGCGCGCTGTGGGTCGAAGCCCCGCCGCCCGATGCCGCCCTGGCCGAAGGGATGCCGTTTCGCAACCTCAACGATGGCGTGACCCCCGTGGTCATCGGCGGCAGCGACTGGGCCAGCGCCTGGGCGGTGGATGAAAACGGCATGGCGATGTTCCCGGTGGGGCGGGGCCATGCCGGCGAACAGCAGCGCGAATATGCCTACCGCTTTGGGGTGAACCTGATCATGTATGTGCTGACCGGCAATTACAAATCCGATCAGGTCCATGTGCCTGCCCTTCTGGAAAGGCTGGGCAAATGAGCCAGAGCGTGATCTTCGACCCGCTACTGCCCCTGGGCGTGATTGGGGCGCTGGCCGCAACGGCTGCCGTGCTTCTGGCTTTCGCACTTTGGCGCCGCCTGGCGGGTTGGGCGCTGCGGGCGCTGGCCGCGGGCCTGTTGCTGGCCGCCCTGGCCGGGCCAAGCCTGCAAGTCGAAGATCGCAAACCCCTGAATGACATCGTGCTTCTGGTCGTCGATCAAAGTGCCAGCCAGACCCTTTCCGATCGGCCCGGTCAAACGGACGGTGCGGTGGCCGCGATCAAGGCCAGGATCGCCGCC
>JAYSWK010000203.1:0-4952 GCA_043718085.1 Rhodobacterales bacterium | reverse complement strand
AGGATTTATAGGCCGCAATACCCCCGCCGATAATCAGAAGGACCCGTTTTCCTGCCAGCATCTGATCGCTCCCGCCAAGGTCATTCGCGCCCAAGGTTAGGGGGGCGGCCCCGCGAACTCAAGCCCGCTTGGCCTCGGGCCCACCGACCGCTATAGCTGGCGTCCACGACGCCATCCGTCAGCCGCCCAACCATTCCCTTGCAGGCCCGCGCACCCCATGCCCCCGATCAGCCCAGTCCGCCTGCCGCAACTGACGCTCGTGATTGGCGGTGCACGCTCTGGCAAATCGACATTGGCCGAGGGTCTGGTGACCAGAACCGGCCTGAACCGTCACTACATCGCGACCGCCGAGCCATGGGACGACGAGATGCGCAACCGCATCGCCCGCCATCAGGCTGAACGCGGCACTGATTGGCAAACCTGGACCGCGCCCCGCGACGTGGCGCAGGTCCTTGGCGTGGTCCCGCCGGGCGAGGTCGTGCTTTTGGATTGCGCCACGCTCTGGCTGGCCAATCAAGTTCTGTCCGGTGCCGATATTGCCCAGCAATCCCATGGCCTTGTCATGGCCTTGCGCGCCTGTGCCTCACCCGTGGTCGTGGTTTCGAACGAGACGGGCTGGGGCATCGTGCCCGAAAACGCGCTTGCCCGGGCCTTTCGCGACCATCAGGGCCGCCTGAACCAGGACATCGCCGCCCGGGCCGATCTGGTCGTGGCGGTCATGGCTGGCCTGCCCATGGTTCTCAAAGGTGCGATGCCTTAAGGGGTTGTCATGGTCCAATGTGATAGACCGCGCCACAAATCACGATTTTTCACTTGCCGTCGCATGGTCTAGGTTGCGCGAAAAGGGAGAGTTCCATGACCTATGATCTTGTTATTGGCGACCGCGCCTATTCCAGCTGGTCGCTGCGTGGATGGCTGTTGTTTGATGCTTTCGGCATACCCGTCAAAACCCATCTGGCGCGGCTTTATTCCGATGAATTGCCCAATATGCTGAAAGACTTTGTGCCGGCCAAAACCGCGCCGACCCTGCGCACTCCCGAAGGTTTCGTCGTGCCCGAGACGATCGCCATTGCCGAGGAACTTGCCTCACGTCACCCCGAGGCCGGGATCTGGCCCGCCGATCCCAAGGCCCGTTCCGTCGCCCGCGTTCTGGCGGCCGAAATGCATGCAGGCTTCACAGCACTGCGCAACCACTGCCCGATGAACCTGCGGGTCAGCTACACCGACTGCGCACCGCCCGAGGCGGTCCTGGCCGATCTGGAGCGGTTGGAATTGGTCTGGTCCTGGGCACAGCGTCAGACCGGCGCGCAAACCTGGCTTTGCGGGGCTTATTGCGCCGCTGACGCCTTCTTTGCCCCCGTGGCCAGCCGCATCGCCACGTACAACTTGCCCGTAGGTTCCGCCGCACAAGCCTATGTTGCCGCCCATTTGGCGCATCCCTCTTTCCGGCGCTGGCGTGCGATGGGCATGATCGATCTGCCCGACCAGGATTTCTACCGTCGCGACTATCCCCGCCGCGACTGGCCCGGCCCCAAACCCTTGCCCGCCAGCGCCGTTGACGGCATGCATTCCGAAAACGCAGCCTGCCCCTATTCCGGCAAGCCTGTGACCCATGTGTTGGAACTTGGTGGCCGACGGTTCGGCTTTTGCAATGCATTTTGCCGCGACAAGACTGTGGCCGATCCGCAAGCCTGGCCAAAGTTTGTGGATCTTTACACATCTTAAACCATTCCTTCGCTATCCGTTAACCAGAGTAAACGGGAGCAAGGCATGGTCGCTCTGGCCTATACGGTGGCCTTCGACGGAATCGAAGCGCGCATGGTCGAGGTGCAATGCGCCATCTCGCCTGGATTGCCCAATTTTTCCGTCGTGGGTCTGCCCGACAAAGCCGTGTCAGAGGCCAAGGAACGCGTGCGCGCGGCGCTGTCGGCCATGGCGATTGCCCTGCCGTCCAAACGGATCACGGTTAACCTTTCGCCGGCCGATATGCCCAAGGAAGGCTCGCATTTCGACCTGCCCATCGCGATATCCGTCCTGGCGGCGTTGGAAATCATTCCGAAAGACGCCGCCCAGTCCGCAGTTGCCTTGGGCGAGTTGTCGCTTGACGGACGGCTTATTGCGGTAATCGGTGCCCTGCCGTCCGCCATGGCGGCGGCGGAACATGGCCTTGCGCTCATCTGCCCGAGGGCCTGCGGGGCCGAGGCGGCCTGGGTCGGGGCCACGCCTGTGTTTGCGGCGAATTCCCTGGCCGAGGTCGTTCGGCATTTCACCGGGCAGCAACCCCTGCTGTCTGCCACAGCGGGCGAAGTGTTGGCCGAACCCGCGCAACGCGACCTGCGCGACGTCAAAGGGCAGGAACGCGCCAAGCGTGCATTGGAGATTGCTGCCGCAGGGCGCCACCACATGTTGATGGTCGGCTCCCCCGGTTCTGGCAAATCCATGCTTGCGGCCCGCCTTGCCGGCATCTTGCCGCCCCTTTCTGCCCCCGAGGCGCTGGAAACCTCGATGATCCATTCCCTTGCCGGTTTGCTGAACGAGGGCGGGATTTCACGCAGGCGCCCCTTTCGCGAACCGCACCATACAGCCTCCATGGCCGCCATCGTCGGTGGCGGCAAAGGGGCCAAGCCGGGAGAGGTCAGCCTTGCCCACAATGGTGTTCTGTTCATGGACGAATTTCCCGAATTTCCGCGCGCCGTTCTGGAAACGCTTCGTCAACCCATTGAAACCGGCGATATCGTGGTCGCCCGGGCCAATGCCCATGTGCGCTACCCCTGCCGTTTCCTGTTGGTTGCCGCCGCCAATCCGTGCAAATGCGGCTACCTGACCGACCCCGCCCGCGCCTGTGCCAGGGTTCCGATCTGCGGCGAAGATTATCTTGGCCGCATTTCCGGCCCCCTGATGGACCGCTTCGACCTTCGGGTCGAGGTGCCTCCCGTGGCCTATACCGACCTTGACCTGCCCGCTTCTGGCGAGACCTCGTCCGAGGTTGCTTTGCGGGTCAAGGCGGCACGTGACATTCAAGCCAAGCGTTTTGCTGGTCATCCGAACATGCGGGTGAATGCTGATGCCGAGGGCGCGAAACTGGAAGAAATTGCCACGCCCGACAGTGAAAGCCGCGACCTTCTGGCGCGCGTGGCCGAGCGGTTTGGCCTGACTGCGCGCGGCTATCACCGGGTCCTTCGCGTGGCCCGAACCATCGCAGACCTGGACAATGCGACCGACGTGCGCCGCCCTCACGTTGCCGAGGCCGTCAGCTATCGTCTGGTTGCGTCGACCCGGAGCTGAGGTCCGCATCCCGCACCAGCGTGGCAACAAAGGCCGCGATATTCCGCATCGCCAGTCGCGCCTCGGGAAGATAGCCATCCAAAAGGTGCCAAACATGAGGGCAACCGGGCCATTCCTCAATGTCGACCTTGCCGCCCGCTTGCCGCAGAACCTCCGCCATCCTGCGGCTGTCATCCACCAGAATCTCGTCCTGACCGACCTGCAACATCACCGGCGGCGGGTCGTCGAAGCTGGCAAAAAGCGGAGAGATTCGGGGATCCTTGGCATTGAACCCGGCCAAAACCATTTCAACCGCTTCCGGCATACGATTGGCAGGGAAAAGCGGCTCGCGGTCAGCATTTGTTTTCAGACTGGCGCCGGTCATTGCAAGGTCCGTCCAGGGTGACATGGCGAAAATCCCGGCTGGGCTTTGCCCTCGTCGGCAAAGATCCGCCAGCAACGCCAACGCCAACCCGCCCCCCGCGCTGTCACCCGCCAGGATGATTCGACCCGGCTCATACCCCTTTGCCCGAAGCCGCTCATAGGCTGCTTTGACGTCCTCAAACGCGCATGGGGCCGGATGCTCTGGTGCCAATTGGTACTCGCAACTGGCAACCTGCAGGCCCGTCAGTTTGGCCAGACGTGCGGCAAGGCCAAGATGGGTTTGCGCACTGCCCACGATGTAACCGCCGCCGTGAATGTAGAAAATCAGCCAATCCGCCCGTTTCCGGCGCGCCGAAATCCAGTGCAAGGGCAAAGGACCGTCGTCGACAAGGTGCAAAACATAAGGCGGCACCCGGACCCCGTGGCAGATCAGGGCAAAGCCACGCCGGGCGCGCGTCACGTCGGTCACCCTTGTCAGCAAGGGTCGTACGACCCAGCGCATCACTGTTGTAAGAAGGGCGAGCCTGAGGCTCATCGCATGTTGGCGCGCTTGGCTTCGATCACTTCCCAGATACGCTTGGCCGTGTTCGTGCCGTCGAAGCGTTCAAGCTCCTGAATTCCGGTTGGAGAGGTCACGTTGATCTCGGTCAGAAAATCGCCAATGATATCAATGCCGACAAAAACCTGACCTTTCTCGCGCAGCGTTGGCCCGATGGCTGCGCATATTTCAAGGTCCCGCGCCGATAGGCCGACTTTTTCCGGTCGGCCCCCTGCATGCATATTGGACCTCGTCTCACCGGCTTGCGGGACCCGGTTGATCGCACCCACCGGCTCGCCATCAACCAGAATGACCCTTTTGTCGCCTTTGGACACGTCGGGCAGGAATTTCTGCACAATCAAAGGTTCGCGGCTCATCGATGTGAACAACTCATGCAGGCTCGACAAGTTGCGATCATTCGGGTCCAGCCTGAAGACACCCGCACCGCCATTGCCGTAAAGCGGCTTCAAGATGATGTCGCCATGCTTTGCTTTGAATGTGCGGATGGTGGCCAGATCGCGGGCAATTGCGGTCGGCGGAATCAGGTCCGGGAACTGCAGAACCAGCAGCTTTTCGGGGCAGTTTCGTACCCAGAACGGGTCATTCACCACCAGGGTACGCGGATGTATCATGTCCAAAAAATGCGTCGTGGTGATGTAGCCCATGTCGAAAGGCGGATCCTGACGCAGCCAGACCACGTCATATTCGGCCAGATCAACGTCTGTTTCGGGGCCGTAGCTGACGTGATTGCCCTTCTCCCGCCGCA
>JAYSWK010000202.1:0-1961 GCA_043718085.1 Rhodobacterales bacterium | reverse complement strand
TAAGATGGATGTCGCAGTTCATGACGCCCGCCATGAATTCGATGGGATAGTTGGCTTTTAGCCAGCCGGTTTGGTAACTGACCACAGCATAGGCGGCGGCGTGGGATTTGTTAAAACCGTAGTTTGCGAATTTCTCAAGAAGATCAAAAACTTCTCCGGCTTTCTTGTCAGAAACATTATGGGTGTTCTTCGCGCCCTCAATGAATTTCGGCCGTTCCTTGGCCATCTCCTCAGCAATCTTCTTGCCCATCGCCCGCCGCAGCAGATCCGCACCGCCCAGCGAATACCCCGCCATGACCTGCGCGATTTCCATCACCTGTTCCTGGTAAACAATGATGCCTTGGGTTTCGCTGAGGATATGGTCGATGGTCGGGTGGATCGATTCCAGGTCGCGCAGGCCGTTTTTCACCTCGCAATAGGCGGGGATGTTTTCCATCGGTCCGGGGCGATACAGCGCCACCAGCGCCACGATGTCTTCAATGCAGGTGGGCTTCATGCGCCTGAGCGCGTCCATCATGCCGCTGGATTCCACCTGAAACACCGCGACGGTCTTGGCGGCGGCGTAAAGGTCGTAGGTTTTCGCATCATCCAGCGGGATCAATGAGATATCGACATCAATGCCCCGCAGTTTCAACAGATCAAGCGCGCTTTGAATCACGGTCAGGGTCTTCAGCCCCAGAAAGTCGAATTTCACCAACCCCGCCGCTTCGACCCATTTCATGTTGAACTGGGTGGCGGGCATGTCGGAACGCGGGTCTTGATAGAGCGGAACCAGCTCATCCAAAGGCCGGTCGCCGATGACAACCCCTGCGGCATGCGTCGAGGCGTTGCGGAGCAGGCCCTCGATCTGCTGGCCATAATCCAGAAGGCGGCGGACCACCTCTTCGGCACGGGCGGCTTCGCGCAGGCGCGGCTCATCGGCCAGGGCTTTTTCGATGGAGACCGGCTTGACCCCTTCGACCGGGATCAGTTTCGACAGCCGGTCAACCTGCCCGTAGGGCATTTGCAATACCCGGCCCACGTCGCGCACGGCGGCTTTCGACAGCAGCGCGCCGAAAGTGATGATCTGGCCCACCTTGTCGCGGCCATATTTTTGCTGGACGTAGTTGATGACTTCTTCGCGGCGGTCCATGCAAAAGTCGATATCGAAGTCAGGCATGGAAACCCGTTCGGGGTTCAGGAACCGCTCGAACAACAGGGAATAGCGCAAGGGGTCAAGGTCGGTGATGGTCAGCGCATAGGCGACAAGACTGCCCGCGCCCGAACCACGACCGGGGCCAACGGGGATGCTTTTTTTCTTTGCCCATTGGATGAAGTCGGCGACGATCAGGAAATAGCCGGGAAAGCCCATCTGCTCGATGATGCCCAGCTCAAACTCAAGGCGTTTTTGGTAATCCTCAACCGAGGCCGAGGGCGTGATCACCGCCAGACGTGCCGCCAGCCCTTCACGGGCCTGACGACGCAGTTCCTCGACCTCATCATCGGCAAACTTCGGCAGGATCGGATCGCGCTTCTTGACGGCAAAGGCGCAGCGGCGGGCAATTTCAACGGTATTTTCCAGCGCCTCGGGCAAGTCGGCGAACAGCGCCGCCATTTCCGCTTCGGATTTGAAATAGTGCTGCGGAGTCAGGCGGCGGCGGGGCTCCTGCTGATCAACATAGGCGCCTTCGGCGATGCAGATCAGCGCGTCATGCGCCTCGTACATCTCGGGCTTGGGAAAATAGACGTCATTGGTGGCAACCAGTGGCAGGCCCGCCGCATAGGCCATCTCGACATGGCCACGCTCGGTGGCGCGTTCGGCTTCGGTGCTGCGCGCGCCGTCTCCGGGATGGCGCTGGAGTTCGACGTAAAGCCGGTTCGGGTAGATCGCCGCCAACTGCCGCATCAGGGTTTCGGCCTTGGGTCGCTGGCCAGCCTGCAAGAGCCGCCCGACCGGGCCATCGGGGCCGCCCGACAGGCAG
>JAYSWK010000201.1:0-12625 GCA_043718085.1 Rhodobacterales bacterium | reverse complement strand
GTCTCCAAAACCGAGGGTCGTGGGTTCGAGTCCCCCAACTCCTGCCAGGCTTTCCCATGACATGACCAGATTTGCGGCCGGGCTGCCGCGTCGGGACTGACCCCGCCGGTCCCGACAGAAGCAGTGGGTCTTGTGGTCACTGAGCAACGGGGTCCAGGCTGCTGCGGGCCTCGACCGTGCAATTCTGGTATCTGGCCCGAAAGCCGTGCGAGTTCACGCTTTTGCCGGGGGTGGCAGTGGCCGCCGCCAGCACTTGGGCCGCCGTCATGCAGGCGTCAATCTTTGCCAGGTATTCGACCCGCATGGCCTGGCACAAATCCGAGGCTTCCTGGTCCGCGGTGAGGTCAAGGCACTGGTGCACCATTGAATCCTGGGTTTCGGCGGCGGCCGGGACCGCAAGGCCCAGAAGTGCAAAGCCAGCGGCAAGCAAGACAGTGTTTTTCATGGCTTTTTCCTTTGAATATTCTTGGATCGTTTCGGGTTCCGTCCGTTCCGCGGCAAGGATATGCGCGTGAAACTTCGGTCTGAACATCATGAACCCCGGATCGTGATGCCTGCGTGAATTGTCCGGGACTGCTGCACAAAACAGAATTTTTCCACATATTTACAGATATTTGACGATCCAGAACCCGTGAGCGGCGCCCGCGGTCGGCCTGGTCTGCCCATGAAAAATTTCACGAAGTGTTAACGACCTGGTCACGGCGGCCGGCGGATCCTTTGAACATTCCAGTCCCGAAAGGCACCCTTTTCCCCAATCGTTTTCAGAAAGCCGCCCCATGACACACCAACCGCTGTCCCTTGTCGCCACCTGTGTTTCCGCCCCGCCCGCCAATTTCGAGAAGCGCATCCTGCGCCGGTTTGTCGGGGTCCGGTCGATCTGGGCGGAGATGTTTCCGGCGCTGACCATTCGCATCACCTTGTGTGTGACGCTGACCTCATTGGCGGTGCTGTTGTTCATTTGCGCGGTGAATATCGGCGCCGGTGGCGGTGTGGCGGCCTATTTGCCCATTGCCGTCTGGCTTTGCGTCGCCATCGAGGAAACACCCCTGGATGCCGCGCAATCGACCCATCCGGCGCGGGATGTGCCCAGGGGAACTGTGCTGGCAATCGAAGCGCCTATTCTGCCCGCAATGTTGATCACAGCGATCAATCCGGCCGTCACAGGAGTGAGTGCCCATGCGTTGTCCACATTGGGTAAGCCGGTGCCAGACGGCTTTCACGCGACTTCCCAGCATGACGAACGCCGCATCCGCCAATCCGGCGTCTTTTCCGAACCCAAAAAGACTTGAATCTCGCGTCCAACAGCCAGGAATTCTCATGCGTATTTCAGACCAGATCGTAACGCCGGTGGAGCGCGCGCCTGCCGGGCCTATCGCAGGTCCTGCAATGACCCAGTTGCAGGGAACGGCGCTCATGCTTTTGGGGGCGCTGGGCTGGGGGGCGGGGAATGTCTCGCAAAAGCTGATCCTTGCGCATCTTGACCCTTTTTCTGCCACCGGGTTGACCTGCCTAGTCGGAATGGTCTTGCTGCTGCCACTGGCCCGGCGCGAAGCAAGGCGCAATCTGCCGCCGTTGAGCGGGGCAATGCCCGAGCTTTTGCAGGTCGGGGTGGTGTTCACCCTTGCCGCAACCCTGATGCAATTGGCCTATGGCCACACCACGGTAACGAATGCCGGATTTCTGGTGAACACCGCGGCAGTTCTGACCCCGATTCTGGCCTGGATCGCCTATCGCCAACGTCCGGTGTTCTGGATCTGGCCGGCAAGTTTCTGTTCCCTGGCGGGCGTGGTGATGATGGGGGGCGGGCGGATGTCCACTTTGGCATCGGGCGATGCCCTGGCGGTTGCCGCGGCCCTGTGCTTTTCGGTCTTGACCCTTCTGGTCAGCCGGTTCGTGATGAGATACCGCCGCCCCGCGCTGATGACCGTGGCGCAGATGTTTGTCTGTGGCGTCACGGGCATGATCGTCGGCGCCATGACCTATGGTTTTCCCACGTCCGGTGCCATCTGGGCCGCGATGCCGGAAATCCTGATCATCGGGTTGATCTCGAAAGGGGCAGCCTATTTCCTGATCGCCCTTGCCCAGGCCTATGTGCCCCCGACCACAGCAGCCGTGCTGGTCAGCGCCGAGGCGATCTTTGGGGCTCTGGCTGCTGGCCTTTTCCTGGGCGAATCGCCGGGTAGGGTGCAGGTCATGGGCGGCGTGTTCATCATCCTGGGCGTGACAATCGCCGCGATGATTCCGGGTGAAAAGCAAACAAATGCTTCAAAACCGACCTCCCATTCGAAGCGCCGCTGAATTGACTGTTGATATAATTAGCCCTCATCGCCATCATCGGGCCAGATTTTGTTGGTCGGGTGATCCGTCTTGGCGCGCTTTCAAGTAGAGCTTTTGGGAAAATTCCGGATCACCAATGTGCAAACTGGTGACGAGGTCCCGTTTCGCACGCGCAAGGCAAAGTGTCTGGTTGCGCTTTTGCTGCTGAGCCCGTCGTCGTCGATGAACCGCGAACAATTGGCGTCCTTGCTGTGGGACCCGGCCCCGGAAGAGCTGGCGCGCGGATCGCTGCGCCAGGCGTTGAAGGAACTGCGCGGGGTGCTGGGGGAAGAAGCGGCTGACGATATCAGTTCGGACCGCTTTTCCGTTTCGGCGAAAGAGGGCAGTTTTGATCTGGATGTGCGCCGATTTCGCACCCTGATCGACACGGCCAAAACCGATGTGGCCGCGATGCTGCAAGCCTCGGCGATGTGGCACGGCGATCTTTTTGGCAATTTTCTGCCCAACGCGCCGGTCTTTGAGGCCTGGGTTCAGGTCGAGCGGTCGCACCTGCGCAACCTTCTGACCAAGTCACTGACCAATCACATTGAAGCGCAGTTTGTGGCCCAGGACTTTGCCGATCCCAGGATCGCGGAAGAACTGGTGCGGGTCGAGCCCAGCCATGAACTGGCCCATCAATTTCTGATGCGCTTTCACGCCATGCGCGGGGATCAGGCGGCGGCTTTGCGCCAATATGCGACGATGGAGACTGCCCTGGCCGAGGAATTGGACAGCGAGCCCAGCAATGATTCAGGCGACCTTCTGGTCGCCATCAAACGCGGCGACATCGGGCTTGAACGTCAGGAACCGCCGCAAAACAGGGTCCAGGCCCGCAGCGATCGCAAGGGCCCGCCAAAGATCGTCATTCGCCCGCCCCTGACCCGGCATTTTGACACGACCAAGGACTATCTGGGCGAGGGTTTTGCCCAGCTTGCCCGATCCTGCCTGTCGCGGTTTCGGGCCTGGATTGTCATTCCCTGGCCGTCCAGCGGGTTTGATAGCCCGTCGGCTGTGGACTATACCGCCCTTGGCCGTGCGGTCGATGCGGATTTTGCCATTGATTTCGTGCTGGATTGGCGCGGGCCGAAGGCGAAACTTTTCGTCACGCTGATCGATTGCCGCGATGCCGCAGAGGTCTGGTCGCGGGTCTATGAAATTGCCGAAACGCAGTTGCAAGAGCTTGGCTCGACCGTGGCGGGGATGGTGGCTGCCAATCTCGCCT
Organism: Rhodobacterales bacterium; assembly: GCA_043718085.1. Taxonomy (GTDB): domain Bacteria; phylum Pseudomonadota; class Alphaproteobacteria; order Rhodobacterales; family Rhodobacteraceae; genus Stagnihabitans. Next base: position 9,087 of record JAYSWK010000201.1, on the reverse strand, counting down.
CGCAGGTCAATCACAATGTGCTGCTGCGGCAGGTCAGGAACACGCCCGCCAATCCGGCCGCCCATGACCTGTGGCTGAAGGCGCATCAACTGTCGCGGCTGTGGAATGCCGAGGCCGATGCCGAAGCGGAAGCCCTGCTTTTGCAAGCGATCGAGATGGATCCGGGGCTGGCCGCGGGGCATGCGGTTCTGGCCCAGATCCAAAGCACGCGAAGTCACACCATGCCGGGATACGCCGGGCGGCAGGCGGATCAGGCCAAAGCCTTTTTGAATGCGCAGCGCGCAATCGCCTTGGACCCCTACGATCCGCGCTGCCATATCAGCATGGCCTGGAACTGGCTGATCCAGAAATCCGCCGCACGGGCCAACGCGCACTTTCGCCTGGCGGTGGATCTGAACCCTTTTGATGCCGAGATCCTGATTGCGGCGGCCGATGGCATGGCGTTCCTGGGCAATTTGCCCGAGGCTCTGGCCTGGTCTGCCGAGGCGGTGCAGCTGAACCCGATCTATCCCGATTATTACACCGGGTACCTGGCCGGAATTCATTTCCTGAACTCGGATTATGCCCAGGCGATCAAGACGGTCGAAAAATGCCCCGATGTCATCCCCTATCTTGCGATCTGGCAGGCAGCCTCACATGCCTTGCTGGGCCATGTGGCAGAGGCGGGTCTGGCCTATCAACAGTTTCGCAGCATGATCGCCTTGGCTTGGGTCGGGAACTCCCCGCCAGGCGACGAAGATCTGGAAAACTGGGTGCTGGACACCCTGCCGATCACTTGGCCTGACGGGAAATCACGACTTGCGCGCGCGCTTAAGTTGGCGCGGCAGGGACTGGATGAAACGACGGCCGCCTTTAACGGCACTGCCGCGTAAAGTAGGTGGCCAGGAAGGCTTCGAAGCTTGGGCCATAATCCGAGGCGGGCGGCGGCGGGGTGGCTGTATCGATATTCTCGCGGCACGGAACGCGCACATGCATCGTATGGGGCGAATCGTAGACCGGGATCAGCCTTAGCAGCCCGGGCGAGAATGACCCATCGGCGGGTGCGCCGGGCGCTTCAAGCCGGTAGCCGTATTTGTACAGCCAGGCGGCGGGGTCGCGTTCGAACGCTTGCCATTCCGTTTCGTTTCCTGCCGGCCCGGTTTTGAAAACCGTATCGCTAAGGCGGATGATGGCGGCCCCGGCCACTTTGCGTGCTGCCATGTCGGCCGGAATCTTGATGTGATACATGTGTTCGCTCCTCTGCTTGCTGTCGTCTGGGTTCGCACACTCTTTCCGGCCAACGTGAACTGATCGTGAAATGGCGCAGGCCGGGCGAAAGCCTTTGTTGATATGAGCCGCCGACAGGCGTCCAATGTCCGACATGAGACAAGATCTTGTGGAAACCCTGGCCAGGGTGCAGCGCGCGCTGGCGTTTGATTTCCGGATCGTCCCGGTCGCGGCGCCGGACGCGCCGATCTTTCTGGCAGTCTCGGTCCCGCTCAACCCGGCGGTTACCGGAACCAAGCCCCGCCTGCCCTCGGGTCGCGGCCTGACACAGCTGCAAGCGATGATTTCGTCAGGGGCCGAGGCCCTGGAATTGCGGGCCAGCCTGGCGCAAAGTCATGCCTTGGCCATTGCGGACCTGCCCCGCCTGTCAGGTCAGGCCATGGTCCAGGCCCATGACCTTTTGTCGGGTCAGGCCGCGCCCTTGCCCGCACAGGATGTCTATCTGGACTGTGCTGCCGTAACGGGCGAAAGGATGACGACGGATGCCCGGTCGACGGGTTGTGCCTGTGCCAGCACCTTGCAAGACGCGCAGCGTATGGCCCTTTTTGAAGCCATCGAACGCGATGCGGTCGCCTTTTGGTGGCATGGCGGGGTTGCGGCAAATGCCTTGTCCAAAGAGCTGATTGACACCCGCGAGCCGCGCCTTTCGTGGTGGCTTGAAAGGCGTCCGCGCAGGCTTGTGCTTTTGGGTCTGACGACGGATTTGGGGTTGCCGGTCGTGCTTGCCGTGTCCAGCGATCCTGATGGGCGCCACATTGTCACCGGGTCGGCCGCCCGGTTCGATATCGGGTCCGCCGCCTTGGCCGCCGTGACCGAGATGATCCAGATGGAGGTTTCTTTTGACCGGGCCTTGGCCGCCGACCATGCCGAGGCGCGCGCCTGGCTGGATTATGCATCGGGTGATCTGCCGCAATTCACCCCGTCCGGGATGGAACCCCCGACATCCGGGTATGCCCTTGACGACGACACCTTGCTGAAACGGCTGGCGGGGCTGGGTCTGCGCGCCCTGACGGTTGATCTGACCTTGCCGGGTGACCCTTTGTACTGCGCCCGCGTCCTGGTGCCGGGTCTGTGCGACATGGGCGGGCGGATTGACCGACCCCGGTTTCGGCAGGCCCGCGGAATCCTGGACCCAGCGATCCAACTGACGCTGCACGATCCCGAGCCCTTTTGAAACCATCGTAAGATGAAGGACGACTTCATGTGCCCAATCCAAAGCGATCACGACCTGGGGGGGTTTCAGTTTGGTGCCCCGCCAACCCCCAAGAATCCCGGCAAGTCACGCTATTGCTATCTGTTTCCCACTTTGGTCGATGATCCCCCCCCGGCCAAGGGTCAAAAGCCTGGCATCTTTTCGGATTCGCATGGCGACGAAGAGGAAACGATCAAGCGCCTGCTGGCGATAGCCTTGTGGATCGAGCAGCAAAATTCGAAAGTCGACCAAGGCGATCTGTCGATGCGGATCGACACGCCGGCCGCGTATACATATTTCGCCCAGTTCGTGAACCACGATCTGTCGGCCCCGGTGGGCGGGATGCTGGAGGATGTCAGTGCCATTCCGAATGCCGTCACCATTGGTCATGACGAGCTTTTCGCCGGCAAGATCTGGCGCGGCCAATCGGGGGATATTCTTGATCACTTCCAGAATGAACATCTGCACCCGTTGAACCTGAGCAGCCTGTACGGCGAGGGGCCGTTCGGCGAGGACGGCCAGCCGCCCGCGGACGAATGCCGCCAGATGTATGACGCGGCCGGGCTGCATTTCAAACTGGGCAAGACCTGTGATGTCACGGACAGCTTTTCCAGTCTGACCGACAAGGACCCGGCCCAGGTCCAGCGTGTCCAGGATGCCCCCGACATTCCCCGCGAAACCGACCCCGCAAAAACGCCCAAGCCCCTGATCGGCGATCGGCGCAATGATGGAAACCTGATCCTGAGCCAGATGCATCTGGCCTTGATGCTGTTTCACAACAAGGCCGTGGATGCCTTGGGCCAGCAGTTTGCCGACCCGCAAGCCCGCTTTGCCGCGGCACGGCGTCTGGTAACGCGGCATTACCACTGGTGCATCCTGCACGATTTCCTGCCGCGGATCCTGTCGCAAACTGTCTTGAACCAGATCCAGCCTTATGGTGCCGCCGGGCCGGTTTTGACCGAAGTTCCGCTGGAGTTTACCACAGCGGCCTATCGTTTCGGGCATTCGATGGTGTCGGGCAGTTATGATTACAACCCGAATTTCGGCAAGGAGGCGATGATCAACACCAGCGCAGCCCTGGGTGATCTGATCAGCTTCACCACGCGAATGGGCATGGGCGGCCTTGGTGCGCATTGTGCCGTGCCCAATCACTGGGTTGTCGACTGGGACAGGCTGACCGATCCAAACCGCATGGGTCTAAGCCAGGCCGAGATGATCGACACCAAATTCGCCAAAGAGATGATGGACGCGGCGCATATGAACAGGGACGGCATGGGCTCGATCATCTCGCGCAATCTGGCGCGCGGCTTTCATCGGCGCGTGCCCTTTGGGCAGGTTTTGGCCGGGGCTTGCGGCGTCGAGGTTCTGACCGGGGATCAGATCCGCGAGGTGATGCCAAACAAGTTGGCCCACGACCCCGAACACGGGGAACTGGCGCATGAGAAATTGCTGATCATCCTGACCGAAACGCCGGCCTGGCTGTATTTCCTGTGCGAGGCCCGAATTCTTGAGGGTGGAAAAAGGCTGGGCCCCACGGCAAGCCATATTATCGCCCAGACATTCATCGGGCTGATGCGCCGTGACGAACAATCGATCCTGGGCGCGGCAGGTCGCAGCTGGACGCCGGCCCAAAGCCCATTGACGACAGCGGACCGCAGGCCAATCGCCACGCTGCGCGACCTGCTGCTGTTCGCGGTCGCAGGGCCCTAAAGCGGTTCAGGTTCACATGGAATCGAAATTCGCTACCTCTCGTTTCACGCGAATGCGTTTTCCGATGTTCTTGTCTTTGTAAAAACCTTAAAGCGGGAAGAGTTTGCATGGAATCGAAAAACGCTGCCTCTCGCATTCGCTCGAACGCGCATTTCGATGAGTTTGTTTCCATGAAACCTCATCCCGCTCTAACCGCCCCAAATCGTGTCTTGTTTCGATGGATTCGAAATTCGTTGCCTCTCGCATTCGCTCGAACACGATTGTCGACAGGCCTGGTTCAATAAGAACCGGACGGGCCTTGGAACCTGAGGTCGCAGTTGGACCCCCTTCAACGGATCAGAACAATTCGACCCCGTCGTCGGCGGTTGCCTTTCTGGGTTCGGGCTTGACCGGGGTCAGATCGACATTGTTGGACGGCACAAGCAACATCCGCGCATGGCCGGAGGCAGGTTGATAGACCACTCGGCGCGCATTGCCGCCACCCAGGCTTTCGGCCACGCATTGAATGCCTTCGGTCGCGATGAAATCCCGGGCAAAGGCGACGTTTGACTGACCTATGTCACGCAAATCGTTTGATATTTTCGCCCCGCCAAAAAGCTTGGCCTGCATCCGGCTTTTCTTGGCCCCTTCCTTCATCAGGGCGTTGATCAGCATTTCCATGGCGAATAGACCATAGCGCACCGGGCGGTTGGTGCCGTCGCCCTCGCCGAAGGGCAACAGGAAATGGTTCATGCCGCCGATCTGGGTGACCGGGTCATGCAGGCAGACGGCGACACAGGAACCAAGGATCGTCGACAGCAAAAGACCAGGATCGGACGAGATCTTGAATTCGCCCTGAACGACGGAAACGGGATGGCGCATCGGGATGTTCATTATGTCACCCTGCCGCCGACTGGCGGTCTGCTGGCCGACCTGCACCCGCCCCTGCCGCACTGGCGCGCAGGATCTCGGGGCCGATCCGCTGGATGGGCAATTGGATAGACACGGCCCCGCGCTCGAAAGCGGCCTTGGGCATGCCGTAGACGACCGAACTTGCCTCGTCCTGGCCGATGGTGAACGATCCGGCGCGGTGCAATTCGTGCAGCCCGGCCGCCCCGTCCTGACCCATGCCGGTCAGGATGGCCGCGACCACCCTGTGCGCCAAGGGCACGGCGGATCTGAACAGCGCATCGACCGATGGCGCATGGCCCGAAACCAGGGGCCCCTGTCGGACCTGACAGCGCAGTTGGCCAGAGGCGGCAAGCGTCAGATGCCCGTCGATCCCGGCAGCAATGCAGACCATGCCCTGGCGCAGGATCAACGCGTCCTGCGCCTGAACCACATTTGGCTTGCAGCGACGTTCCAGAAGCTGGACCAGACTGTCCGAGAACCCCCGGCCCGTGTGCTGCACGATGGCGGTCGGCGGGCAATCGGCCGGAAAACTGGACAAAAGCGTGATCAGGGCATCGACGCCGCCCGTGGACGATCCGATCACGACGAGCTTGTCATAGGTGACCGCGGATTGGGCGGACTGGGGCGTGTTTCCTTTGGGGCGCTGTGCCCGGTTGACCCGCGGCACGGCCTGCATCCGCGCATCGACCTCGTCCGGCGTCATCGACAGATTGACCGACGGCTGCCCACTTGCCGCCGCGCCGGGGCCGGTGTCGGACGAAAACAGGATCCATCTTGTCCCCAAGGCGTCAAACAGCGACAGCATCACGGGAAATTCGTCCAACCGGTTGAATTCCTCGGCAATGACCACAAAGTCAGGCTCGCGGATTTCGGCGTGATTGAAGGTTTCCGACAGATCCCCGGCCGTTGCTATGACCTCATATCCCGGGACCGAGGCGATCAGTTTCGCCATACGGGCCCGGTTGATCGAAGAGGGGGTCGCGACGAGCACGGTTGAAGGGGTCATCTTGGCCTCGGGACTGGACAGTGTCGTTTGACAAGTATTTGGCGGGTGGCAGGATCAGAAATCCTGCCACATCGCGGCAGTGCCACCATGGGCGGCTTTCATCGGGCGCACCGGTTCGGGTTCAGGCGGCACCTGCGCCGTCGCGGCGCTGCCGGCATAATCCGCGGGCGCGAATTGCGACAGCGCAAGCAATGTGTCGCCCTTGCTGGCGCCCTGCGGGACCTTGAAACGGCTGACAACATTGGCAAGTCCCGTGGCATCCTGCTGCAGGGAATGGCTTGCCGCTGTCGATTCCTCGACCATCGCCGCGTTCTGCTGGGTGACCTGATCAAGTTGGGTGACCCCGATGTTGATCTCGGCCAGGCCGGTCGACTGTTCGTTCGCCCCCGAGGCGATATTGGACACCAGAGTCGAGATGTTGGCCACCGAGCCGACGATGTTTTGCAGCGCCGCGCCGGCCTTGCCGACCTGGTCCACCCCGCGCCCGACATGTTGGGCCGAAGTGGCGATCAGGCCCTTGATTTCCTTGGCTGCCGCCGAAGATCTTTGCGCCAGGGCCCGCACTTCGGAGGCGACCACGGCAAAGCCTTTGCCCGCATCCCCGGCACGTGCCGCCTCGACCCCGGCGTTCAACGCCAGAAGATTGGTCTGGAAGGCAATGTCGTCGATGGCCCCGATGATCTGAGAGATGTGTTCAGAGGATTTCTCGATCTCGGCCATGGCGGCCACGGCACCCTGCACCACGACACCGCTGTCCTCGGCCTCTTTGCGCGCGGTGCGCACGATGCTTTCGACTTCGCGCGCCCCGTCGGCGGCGGATCTGACCGAGGCTGTCAACTCGTCCAGGGCTGCGGCAGTTTCTTCAAGTGCGGCGGCCTGATTTTCCGTCCGCCGCGACAGGTCTTCGGAGGCGGTGCTGATCTCGGTCGACCGGGCGCGGATGCTTTGCGAGGCGTCAATCACGCTGGCGATCGTGCCGGCCAGATTGTCCAGTGTCTCATTGAAATTTTGGCGCAAACCATCATAGCCTTCGGCAAATTCCGTGGCGATGGGCTGGGTCAGATCGCCATCGGCCAGGCTGCGCAGACCCTGGCTGAGCAGATCGACCACGTCGCGCTGCGCCTCGGTCTGACGATGCTGCTCTTGTTCCATCACGCGCGCCGCGGCAAGTTTCTGGCGCAGGGATTCAAGCGATTTGGCAATTGCGCCGATCTCATCCGGGCGCGCAACGTCGGCGACAAGACTGTCAAGATCGCCATCGGCAATCCCCTTGATCGCATCCGTCACGCGGGCAATCGGCTTGGTCACCGAACGCGACGCGACAAGGCCGATGAACAGGGCCAGCGCGGCAAATGCTGCACCGAACATCAGGATTTTTCGCAGCAGATCATTTGCGGGCAGGTCAATTTCGGCCCGGTCCTGTTCGACCACCAGCGACCAGCCATTGCCAAGTTCGGACAGCGGCACGACACCGGCGACCACGGGGTCGCCATTGATCGCAGTGCTGTTGGAAAAGTAGCCAGCCTGACCCGCCACGGCCGCTTTGGACGAGTCGGTGGCGGCGACCTGGTCGAAAATGCCAAAGTCGCCCTCAACGCGCGATTTGCTGCGGGTTTTGCCATCCGCGCCGACAATAAAGGCATTGCCGGTTTCGCCCAGACCCTCGGGCGCCGTGACAATGGAATTCAACAGGGCGATGTCCATCTGGACGGCCATCGCCCCGATCACACGCCCGTCCGGACCGGTCACGGCGGAGGCCATGAACAGGGACGGTTCATTTTTCGAGGCGGCATAGGGGGCCAGATCGCTGAAATAGACGGTGTCGGCAGTGGTGCCATGCAGCGCCTTGCCCACCACCTCGCTCAGGCCGGACTTTGCATACTGGCCGTTTTCGGTGTTCGACATATAGTCGTCTTCCTTGGCCACGGTATACAGAACCGTCCCGTTCCGATCGACCAGGAAGATGTCGTAAAAGCCGTTAAGCTCCAGTGTTTTGCGAAGCCACTGGTTTACCCATGCGTGTTCGGTATTGTAAGTTTCCGGTCCCGGCGCGCGATCATATTTCTGCTTTGCGCCCGCAGGATTGGGGTTGTTGGTGACATAGGCCAGCTTCAAGGCAGCCGAGCCTTGCGGGTTCTCGCTCAATCCTTGCCCCAGCGCCGTGATCGCCCGCGCCGTGTCGCTAGCCGCCGAGGTGGCGCTGAGGATCGAGATGTTCTGATGGAACCACGCCTCCAGGAACGACTGGCGTGAATGAAGCACGCCTTCGAACTGACGTTCGACGGCGCCTTCCGCAGCGGCGGCAAATTCCACGCTGTTGATGACCTGAAAGGTGATCCCGGTCGCGAGACTGAGGCCGACGATGATGCCGGGAAGTTTGTATTTCAACGGGAGGGAGGAGAGTTGCATTCAAGAGGTCCTTCTGGCGGTCGAGTGCGTAAAGCCGGCGATGCGGCAGATGTGACGAGCCTAGGCAAATGCCATTGAGGCCGAGTTAAGATCAGCGGGCGCGTCGCACCGGTGGCGACATCGGTTGTGGCCGGGGTCAAAAAAGCTCGACATCGTCGCCCCGTTCGGGCTTGGCGGTCTGACCGCTAAGCCTGTCTCGCAGATCGGCAAGGCGAAGGCGCCGCGTGATATGGGCGACGCGCAAGGGCAGGGCCGTGCCGATCGGCGGCGCCGCAGCCAGCTCTTGCAGGCACAGGATCAGATCGGCCAGCGACTGATCCAGCAGGTCGATGGCCTGCATTTCGCTGACATGCAGCGGATCGTCGGCGGCGATATGGCCACGCGACAACATGGTTTCGACCGAGCTTTCGATCTTGGACAAAAGCCTGCGGCAACCGCCCAGCTCGGCCTCGACCCGGCGCAGCAACAAGGCGGCTGTGATATGCCCGGCCGGGTCCAGCATTGACATCAGAGCTTTCCCACCACCCGTTCGATCGCGCTTCGCAGGGTGACCGTGGTGAAAGGCTTCTTGACCAGGTTGTTCACGCCCAATTCCTGACCGCGCTTGAGGATG
>JAYSWK010000021.1:0-2524 GCA_043718085.1 Rhodobacterales bacterium | reverse complement strand
CCGCCGCATTCTTGACGCCCGGCACATCGGTCAGCAAAAGCAGACGGTCCGCCTGCAGGGCCCCGGCAATCGCCCCGGCCGCAGTGTCGCCATTGACGTTGAAGGTCTCGTTGTCGGCCATGCCCGTGGCGACCGGCGCCACGACCGGGATGATCCCGGCGTTGTAAAGGTCGCGCAGCACCTGCACGTTCATCTCGACCGGCCGTCCGACATAGCCCAGGTCCGGGTCGTCCGCGACGCAGACCATCAGATCGTCATCCTTGCCCGAGATGCCGACGGCCCGGCCCCCGGCATCCATGATCGCCTGCACGATGCGCTTGTTGACCAGACCCGACAGGATCATCTCGACCACTTCGACGGTGGCCTTGTCGGTCACCCTTTTGCCGCGCACGAATTCAGACTTGATGCCCAGCTTGGTCAGCATCTCGTTGATCATCGGCCCGCCGCCATGCACCACGACCGGGTTCACGCCGACCTGCCGCATCAGCACGATGTCGCGGGCAAATTCCGCCATCGCCGCATCATCGCCCATCGCATTGCCGCCGAATTTGACCACCACGACAGCCCCGGTAAATCGCTGCAGATAGGGCAGGGCTTCGGACAACATCTTGGCGGTCGAAATGGCGTCGGTCATGGTGAGCGTCTGCTTTTGCATTGCGGTCTCCTGCGAAAACGGTGCCGCACTAGGTTTTGTGTCCCCCTGACAAGCGGCCTGGCAGGGCTATGCCATCGTTGCAATGACGGCGCGCAAGGTTTCGATCCCGTCGCCCTTTTCCGACGAGGTCACGATGATCTGCGGATAGGCCGCCACATGCTTGGCCAGCGCCTCCTTGACCTGTTCAATGACCGCCTCGCGCTCGGTTTTCGAAATCTTGTCGACCTTGGTCAAAACGACCTGAAACGCCACGGCCGAACGGTCGAGCAGGCGCAGTATCTCTTCATCCACATCCTTGATGCCATGGCGCGCATCGACCAGCACGAAGGCGCGCCGCAGCGTCGCCCGCCCGGCAAGATACTGTTTCAGCAAGGCTTGCCATTTCGCCACCACGGCCACGGGCGCCTCGGCATAGCCATAACCGGGCAAATCGACCAGATAGCGCGCCTCGCCCAGGGTGAAGAAGTTGATCTCTTGCGTCCGGCCCGGCGTGTTGGAGGCGCGGGCCAGGTTCTTGCGCCCGGTCAGCGCATTGATCAGGCTGGACTTGCCGACATTCGAGCGACCGGCAAAGCAGACCTCGGGCCGGTCGCCCGGCGGCAGGCCCGACATGGCCACGACGCCTTTGACAAAATCCACCGGGCCGCAAAACAACAACCGCCCGATCTCGCGGGCGATGTCGTCAGGCGCGTCCGCCAGAGTGAAGGTCAGGCTTTCGCTCATTTCTTCGGTTTGCCCGGCAGATTGGCGGCGGTGGCTGCGGCGGGTTTCTTGCGGCTGGCCATGATATTGCCAAAAATGTCGGGCCGCTTTCCATGGCTCCACATGATCAGATATTGCTGGGCGAAGGTGATCGTGTTGTTGGTGATCCAGTACAGCACCAACCCGCTGGCAAAGCCGCCCAGCATGAACATGAAGACCCAGGGCATCCAGGCAAAGATCTGCTGTTGCACCGGGTCTGGCGGGGCCGGGTTCAGCTTTTGCTGGAACCACATCGAAATGCCCAGAAGGATAGGCAGAAGCCCGATAAAGATCGTAGCCAGCATCGTGTGCGGCTCTGGCCCAGCCCAGGGCAGAAGGTCGAACAGGTTCATGATCGACGAAGTGTCAGGCTGCGACAGATCGTTCAGCCAGCCAAAGAAGGGCGACTGGCGAAGTTCGATCGTGACGAAAATCACCTTGTAAAGGCTGAAGAAAATCGGGATCTGCGGCAGGATAGGCAGACAGCCTGCGGCCGGGTTGACCTTTCTTTCCTTGTAAAGCGCCATCATGTCGCGCTGCAGCTTTTGCTTGTCGTCGCCGGCCTTTTCCTTCAGCGCCTCCAATTCCGGCTGCAATTCCTTCATGCGGGCCATCGAGACCGAGGATTTGTAGACCAGCGGCAGCACAAGCAGCTTCAGGATGAAGGTCAGCGCGATGATCGCCAGGCCCATGTTGCCGATCAATCCATGCAGCCAGTGCAGCACGCGGAAAATCGGCTTGGTCAGGAAAAAGAACCAGCCCCAGTCGATGCTGTCGATGAAACCTGCGATTTGGGGGCGGTTGGGGTCGACACGCTCGCCCAGAACCCAGTCAAGCCAGCTTGGGTCGTTCTGATAGGCGTGAATCGTCTCCCATTCCTTGGCGCCTGCGAAAAGCTGGATGCGGGTCGTGGCGCTGGCGCCGGGGGCGATCGACAGGACGGGCTGGCGCACTTCGACCTGATAGATGTCCGACCCTTGGGTGTATTTGGCGACGGCGGTAAACGGCTTTCCTTGTTCGGGGATCAGCGTGGTCATCCAGTAATGGTCGGTAAAGCCGATCCAGCCGTCAACCGTGGCCTCGACCTTCTCGCCCTTCAGACCTTCGAAATCGTCAAGCTTGGTCAGG
>JAYSWK010000003.1:0-2582 GCA_043718085.1 Rhodobacterales bacterium | reverse complement strand
TGCTGCCCTGGTTTCGCAAGGCCGAGGACAACGACACCTGGGACAACCGCTTTCACGGCAAGGGCGGGCCGATGGGGGTCAGCCAGCCCCGTGCGCCTCTGCCGATCTGCGAGGCCTATTTCGCAGCCGCCGGGCAATTGGGCATCCCGCGCAACATGGACATGACGGGTGCGACACAGGACGGGGTGGGCTTTTATCAGCTGACACAAAAGAATTTCCGTCGCGCCTCGACCGCCGTCGCCTATCTGCGCCCCGCCCGGGGCCGGCCCAACCTGCATGTCAGGACCGGGGCGCAAGTGCTTAGGATCATGGTGGAAAGTGGTCGTGCAGTGGGGGTCGTGCTGGCGGATGGGGCGGTGCGGGGTGGCGAGGTGATCCTGTCCGCCGGGGCGATCGGAAGTCCGCGCCTTTTGCAGCTGTCCGGGATCGGACCCGCAGATCATCTGCGCGGGCTGGGACTGCCCGTGGTGCTGGACCAGCCCGAGGTCGGGGCGAATTTGCAGGATCATCTGGATCTGTTCGTGATCGCCGAATGCAGCGGTCCCCATACCTATGACCGCTTTGCCAAGCCGCATCTGTCGGCTTTGGCGGCCCTGCAATATCTGGTCACGCGCCGGGGGCCCGTGGCCTCGTCCCTGTTTGAAACCGGGGGGTTCTGGTATGCTGATCCCGCCGCGCGCAGCCCCGATATCCAGCTGCATCTGGGTCTGGGGTCGGGGATCGAGGCGGGGGTGGCAGCCATGCCACAGGGCGGGGTGACGCTGAATTCGGCCTATCTGCGGCCCCGGTCGCGCGGCACGGTGCGGCTGGCCTCGGCCGATCCGATGGCAGCACCGCTGATCGATCCGAACTATTGGGCCGATCCCCATGACAGGGAAATGTCGATCCGGGGGCTGAAACTGGCGCGCGACATCATGGCGCAAGCGGCGTTGAAGCCATTTGTTCTGGCCGAGCGTCTGCCGGGGCCGGATGTGACGACGGATGAGGACTATTTCAACTATGCCTGCGCCCATGCCAAGACCGACCACCACCCGGCGGGGACCTGCCGGATGGGGGCGGATGGTCGGTCCGTGGTGGACCCGCAGTTGCGCTTTAACGGGATCGCCGGGCTGCGCGTGGTCGATGCTTCGGTGATGCCCAGCGTGGTTTCGTCCAACACCAATGCCGCCACGATCATGATCGCGGAAAAGGCAGCCGACATGATCAAGGGGGAAGCATGATCCGTCACATCGTTCTGATCCGTTTCAACCCGCAGGTGTCCGAGGCAGAGATTGCCCGTATCTTCAGCGCAATCCCGCACCTTGCCGCCCGACTGCCCGGCGTTCTGGCCCATGCCCAGGGCCGCAGCGCAAGCCCCGAGAAGATCGAGCGCGGCTATCTGCATGGCTTCACCATCGACTTTGCCACCTGGCAGGACCTGGCCACCTATCAGGCGGACCCTGAACACAAGGCATTCGGGGGCCAGCTGGTCGCCAGTGCAACGGGCGGGATTGACGGAATTCTGGTCTTTGATCTGGCGGTGTGACCCATGCTGATCCTTCCGACACAAACCGGCGACCTGAAGGGCTATGCCTTGCAAGGCACGCCTTTGGTGCCGCGCGCGCCCCGTGTGGCACTGACCCGCACCGCTTTTGCCGCCGCCCATGTGGTCAGCGATCCCCGGCGCGAGCGCAACCCCTGGGACACGCGGCCTGCGGTGGATTGGGGCGCGACGCTGGCCTTTCGTCAGGGCCTGTGGGATCAGGGGTTGGGGCTGGCCGAGGCGATGGACACGGCCCAGCGCGGCATGGCGGTCGATTGGGCGACGGCGCTGGAGCTGATCCAGCGGACCATGGTTGCGGCCCGGCTGCATCCTTTGCGGCCAAGGGTGGCCTGTGGCGCGGGCACGGATCATCGCAGCGCCCTTGTCACCGCCGATGCCATTGCCGCGGCCTATGAGGATCAGGCCGAGGCGATCGAGGCGGCCGGGGGGCAGTTGATCCTTATGGCCAGCCGCGCCTTTTCGGCGATGGGGGCGGGTGAGGATATCTATCACGCCGTCTATCGCCGTCTGATCGACGGGGCGGTTGAGCCAGTGATCCTGCATTGGCTGGGCGAGATGTTTGACCCTGGGTTGGCGGGCTATTGGGGCAGCCGTGATGCGGCGCGGGCCAGCGACTTTGTGCTGGCCCTGATTGCCGAGAACCCGGCCAAGGTGGACGGGATAAAGATTTCCCTGCTGGATCAGGCACATGAAGAGGCCTTTCGGGCGCGGTTGCCCGCAGGGGTGCGGCTTTATACCGGAGATGACTTCAACTATGCCCCGCTGATCGCCGGGGACGGAACGCATCATTCCCATGCGCTTTTGGGGATATTTGCCGCGATTGCCCCGGCCGCATCCCAGGCTTTGGAGGCTTTGGCCATGGGCGAGATGGCCCGCTATCACGCGTTACTGGCCCCGACGGTGCCCTTGAGTCGCGAAATCTTTCGCGCGCCCACGCGGTTTTACAAGGCGGGGATTGCCTTTCTGTCCTGGCTGAATGGATACCAGCGCCACTTCATCATGCCCGGCGGCTTTCAGTCCAGCCGCGACATCACCCATT
>JAYSWK010000200.1:0-4961 GCA_043718085.1 Rhodobacterales bacterium | reverse complement strand
GATTGGGGCCATCGGTGACCTTGTGGCCATGCTTGTCCCAGCCATTGGCGTCAATCGTCTCGGTCGTGACCATGTCGCCGCTGGCCACGGTCAAAGCCGGGGGCAAACTGCCCAGGACATTGTGATAGCTGGTCGGGATGAAGTGATGCAGTGCCATGCCCTATGGCTAGGTCTTGCCGGGCCGGTTGGCAAGGGCCCGCCCGGTTGCGCCGCTTTGGTGCCGACCGTGGGCTGGGACTTGTCCCCTTTGCTGAAAGCCGTGTAAGACGGGGCAAAGGCAAGGAGGCCCCATGAGCAATACTGACAGTTTTGTCGACGAGGTGACCGATGCCGTGCGCCGGGACCGCCTGTTCGCGGCGTTTCGCAAATACGGCTGGATCGGGGTGCTTCTGGTCGTGCTGATTGTGGGCGGGGCCGCGTTGCGCGAATGGCAAAAGGCCAAGGCGGAGGTGCGGGCCGCGGCGTTTGGCGATGCGGCCCTGGCCGCGCTGGATGTGACCGACCCGGCCGCGCGGGCCGCGGCGCTAGCGGCTTTGCCGGGCGATGGCGATCAAAAGGCCTTGGCGGCGCTGTTGCTGACCGCAAGCCCCGAGGGTGACAAGCAAGCCAAGCTGGCGGCGCTGGATGCCCTGATCGCCGACACGGCACAGTCAGAGGTCTACCGTGACCTGGCGATTTTGCGCCGGGTCGCTTTGGCGGGGGCGGATCAGCCCTTGGCCGACCGCCGCACCGCCTTGCGGGACGTGGCCGTGCCGGGCCGTCCGTTCCGCACCCTGGCCGAGGAACAATTGGCCTATCTGCTGATCGAAGAGGGCGGCAAGGAAGAGGCGCTGGTGGCCCTGGTCCGGCTGGTGCAGGATCAAGAAGCCCCAGCGGCCATGCGCCGCAGGCTGGCTTTGGCGATCACCGCCTTGGGCGGCACCGTGCCCGAGCCCGTTGCCCCTGCAGATGCAGGCTGACCCTGAAGGAGCACGACCATGATGCGCAGGCAGGGACAAGGTAGACGCGGTATGGCGGCCCCGGCTTTGGCCCTGGTCGTGGCTCTGGCCATGGTGGCGGCCTGCAACAGGGACGTGATCCTGCCGGGCGAACGCTTTGCGGTCCGCACACCACTGGAAGCCTCGATCCCGGTCGAGGGCGCGCCGCTGCCGGTTGCCCCGCCGGACGAACCTGACAATCAAACCCGCCCGATCGGCCTGCCCGGCATGGTCAGCAATGCCGAATGGCCACAGCGCGGCGGCAATGCCCAGCATGACGGCCCGCATGGTCAATTGTCGGGCGCGCCGCAACTGGTCTGGGCGGCCAATATCGGCGCGGGCAATGCCCGGCGCAACCGCATTGCCGCCACGCCCGTGGTCACAGGCGGCGTCGTCTTCGCCATGGACGCGCTGGCCCATGTGACGGCCCTGTCCCTGTCCGGGGCGACCCTGTGGCGGGCCGATCTGACCGCGACCTTCGACCGCGGCGGCGCGCAATCCGGCGGCGGTCTTGCCGCGGGCGGCGGCCGGGTCTATGCGACCACGGGCTATGGCGAGGTCGTGGCTTTGGACGCCAGCAATGGTCAGATCGTCTGGCGGCAGAAGCTGGGCGCGCCTGCCGCGGGCGCACCTGCCCTTGCGGGCAGCCAGGTCTTTGCGCTGAGTGCCGATGGCACGGGCTGGGCGCTTGACGCCGGCTCGGGCCGGGTTGTCTGGACCCTGGCGGGGGCCGAGGGTGTCCTGGCCACCGAAACCGGGGCGGCACCTGCGGTTGACGGCGGCACGGTGATCTTTCCCTTTGCGGCCGGCGTGATGGTGGGGGCCAGCCGCGACACGGGCACGGCCCTGTGGCAGGCCGCGATCACCGGCAATCGCCTGGGCCGCGCCTATGCCAATTCGGGCGACATCACCGGCGATCCGGTCGTCACCGGCGGCATGGTCTTTGTCGGCACCGAGGGCGGGCGCAGCGGGGCCTTCAATGCCCAGACCGGGGAAAAGATCTGGACGGCCGAAGAGGGGGCGTTGAACCCGCCACTTGTGGTCGGCGGATCGGTCTTTGCCGTGGGGGACGACGCGCGCCTTGTGCGGCTGGATGCCACCAGCGGGGCGCGGATCTGGGCCGTGGACCTGCCCGAATTCACCGACCGAAAGGCGCGCAAATATTCCCGCATCTACACCCATTTCGGCCCGGTTCTGGCGGGGGGCCATGTGGTTACCGCCTCGTCCGACGGGGCGCTGCGGCTGTTCGATGCCGCAAGCGGCGCCGTTGTGGGGCAGGTGGCCATTCCGGGTGGTGCGGCCTCGGGGCCGGTTCTGGCGGGGGGGATGTTGTTGGTCGTCAGCGCCGAGGGGAAACTTCTGGCTTTCCGTTAGCCGCCGCCCCGTGTAAGGGGAACGCTTGTTTTCGGGAAATGACCAATGAGCTTTACCCTTGCCATCGTGGGCCGACCCAATGTCGGCAAATCGACGCTGTTCAACCGTCTGGTTGGCCGCAAGCTGGCCCTGGTCGATGACCAGCCCGGTGTGACCCGCGATCTGCGCGAGGGCGACGCCAAGCTTTTTGATCTGCGCTTTACCGTGATCGACACGGCCGGGCTTGAGGAAATCACCGACGACAGCCTGCAGGGCCGGATGCGCCGCCTGACCGAACGCGCCGTGGACATGGCCGATGTCAGTCTGTTCCTGATCGACGGACGGGTCGGTGTCACCCCGTCGGACGAAACCTTTGCCGATATCCTGCGCAAAAAGGGCGCCCGGGTGATCCTGGGGGTCAACAAGGCCGAGGGCAAGGCGGGCGACGCCGGTGCCTTGGAGGGCTGGTCGCTGGGGCTGGGCGAGCCGATCCGCCTGTCGGCCGAACATGGCGAGGGGATCGACGATCTTTACAACGCGCTGAAGCCCTTTGAAGTGGAATTCGCCTCGCGCGATGCCGAAAACACGCCGGAAACCGAGGTCGATATCGAGGGCGAGATTGACAGCGATGCCGAGGATGACCGCGCTTGGGTGCCATCGGCGAAAAAGCCTTTGCAAATGGCGGTCATCGGGCGGCCCAATGCGGGAAAATCGACGCTGATCAACAAGATACTGGGCTATGACCGCCTTCTGACCGGGCCGGAAGCCGGGATCACGCGGGATGCGATTTCGGTCAAGACCGACTGGATGGACACGCCGATCCGGGTTTTTGATACGGCGGGGATGCGCAAGAAATCCAAAGTGGTGGAAAAGCTGGAAAAGCTTTCCGTCTCGGACGGGTTGCGCGCCGTGCGCTTTGCCGAGGTGATCGTGGTGCTGCTGGATGTCGAAATCTCGTTTGAAGTGCAGGATCTGCGCATCGCCGATTTCGCCGAAACCGAGGGCCGCGCCGTGGTGGTGGCGATCAACAAATGGGATCTTGAGGGCGAAAAGCAGGAAAAGCTGGCCGAACTGAAAGAGATGTTCGAGCGGCTGTTGCCCCAATTGCGCGGCGCACCGCTGATCACCGTCTCGGGCAAGACCGGGCGGGGTTTGGACCGGTTGCATGATGCCGTGGTCAAGGTCCATGAGGTCTGGAACCGCCGCATTCCGACCGCGCGGCTGAACACCTGGCTGTCGGCCATGGTCGAGGCGCATCCGCCACCGGCCCCGGGCGGGCGGCGGATCAAGCTGCGCTACATGACCCAGGTCAAGACCCGCCCGCCGGGGTTCATCGTGATGTGCAGCCATCCCGAGGATATGCCCGAAAGCTATAAACGCTATCTTGTCAATGGCTTGCGTGATCACTTTGATCTGCCTGGCGTGCCGATACGACTGACCTTCCGGTCACAAGGCGACAAGAACCCGTTCCGCAACCAGAAGTTCCACACGCCAAGCCGGCTGCGCAAGCACAAGGAAAAGAACACCGGCGCGTGAGGGAAAGACTGGGGGGTTTCACACCCCCAGCCGACCTTGCCGCAAGGGCAACGTCGCCTCCCCCGTGGAGTATTTCCAAAGGAGCAATGGCCGGAAAGTCGAGGTCAGCGCCGCAGCAAAAGCGATGCTGCGACCAGTGTCTGGATCGCGGCCCCGGTAATTGCGGCATAGGCCACGGCCCGATTGGCCTGCCAGTTCACCACGGCCACGCCAATGGCGGCCCAGACCACGGCGACGGAATACGTCGGCATCGTGGGGCGGCGGGACTGCACGACGATGGCCGCCAGCAGGATCAGCGCCAGCATGGTCAGCGCGGTGGCGGTGTCGGACAAGATTCCATAGCCCGCCACGATCACCCCCAGCGACACCATGGACTCCGCTGTCAGCCAGCCCGCGAACAGGCCCAAGGGGGCTTGCAGCCACCAGCGATCCTGCGTCGGGCTGGCCGTCAGGAACCCGGCCAGGGTAAATCCGGCCATGACCACAATCGTCACCGTTGCCGTCAACACAAAGCCGCTGGCAATGGCAAGCCAGGCCGCGCCCAGGATCAGCGCGCCCAGATGGGGCAGGCGGGTTGCCTGCCACGTCGGGTCATTGCGCCGGGTCAGTCCAAAGACGGCGCTGATCAGAAGCCAGGCATAGATGACGCCCCAGATCGCAAAGGCAAAGCCTGCGGGCTGGATCGAGGGCCGGGCGATGACGACCGGAAACAGCCCCGGGTCATAGCCCATGAAGGGCGGGGTGAGGGCGGGGGCCAGGACAAAGGCCAGGGTGGCGATCAGGAGGATGAGGCTGCGCATGATGATACTACGCGTGAGGGCCCGGATTGGTTCACTCCAAACCGCCCAGAGGCGAAATTCTAGTCTTGCCGCCCAGATAGGGATGCAGCACGGCGGGCAATGTGACCGAACCATCGGCCTGTTGACCGTTTTCCAGCACCGCAATCAGGCAGCGGCCCACCGCCAGGCCCGAGCCGTTCAGCGTGGCCACATAATCGGGCTTGCCACCGGGGGTCTTGAACCGCGCATTCATCCGCCGTGCCTGAAAGGTGCCGCAGGTCGAAACCGAACTGATTTCGCGGTATTTGTTCTGACC
>JAYSWK010000199.1:0-4968 GCA_043718085.1 Rhodobacterales bacterium | reverse complement strand
TTGATTGTGCTTGCGGGCCACCAGGGATTTGGCGGTCTCGACGGCAACGGCCGCGTCGCGGCAATAGGCATCGGCGCCGATCGCCTTGCTGAATTCTTCGTTCAGCGGGGCACCGCCGACCAGCACGATATAGTCTTCACGCATGCCCTTTTCCTTCAACGTGTCGATCACGACTTTCATATAGGGCATCGTGGTGGTCAGCAGGGCGGACATGCCCAGGATATCGGGCTGTTCGCTTTCCAGCGCGTCCAGATACTTCTCGACCGAATTGTTGATCCCAAGGTCCTTGACCTCGAATCCTGCACCTTCCATCATCATGCCGACCAGGTTCTTGCCGATGTCATGGATGTCGCCTTTGACCGTGCCGATGACCATCTTGCCCATGCGGGGCGCACCGGTCGCGATCAGAAGCGGCTTCAGAATGGCCATGCCACCCTTCATCGCATTGGCGGCCAGCAGCACTTCGGGCACAAACAGGATGCCATCGCGGAAGTCGGCGCCGACGATGGTCATGCCGGCAACCAGAGCCTTGGTCAGCGCGTCATAGGGTGCCCAGCCACGTGCGATCAGGATGTTGACACCCTCTTCGATCTCTTCCCGCAGCCCGTCGTAAAGGTCGTCATGCATCTGCAGGACAAGTTCATCGTCGGACAGTTCGGACAGGATGATTTCGTCGTCGGCCATCTGGGCACTCCTTGGGCAGGTTGCCTGACATCTGGGGCCAAAGCCCGACAGGCACTTTTCGATTAGCGACATGCCCCAGATGATTGGCGACAGCAAGTGGTCGCAGGTGGATATTTCACTGGCTCATGTTCTATTTTTGTTCTAATTTGTGGACATGCAGGTCAAAGAAAACAGCCTTTTGCCCGGTCAGCGCCTGCGGGCGCGGGGGGCGGGCAGCAATGACACCGGGCGGTTTGAGGGCGGGGCGCGGGCGGCGTTTGATGATGGCTGGGACATCGAGGAGGACGCCCGTCTGGTGCGGACCGAGGTGCGGATTGAACGGCCAAGGTCGGCGATCACCTACAACCGTTCGCCGGATTTGCCGTTTGACCGGTCGATCAATCCTTACCGGGGTTGTGAGCATGGCTGCATCTATTGTTTCGCGCGTCCGACCCATGCCTATCTGAACCTGTCGCCCGGTCTGGATTTTGAAACCCGGCTGATCGCCAGACCGGGAATTGGGGCGGTGCTGGAGCGGGAGTTGCGGGCCAGGCGGTATGAGGTCGCCACGATTGCCTTGGGAACCAATACCGACCCCTACCAGCCGTGCGAGGCTGAATATGGGGTCATGCGGGAGGTGTTGCAGGTTCTGGCCGCGTTCCGTCATCCGGTGGCGATCACGACCAAGGGGACGATGATCGAGCGGGATCTGGACATTCTGACGCCGATGGCCGCCCAGGGACTGGTGCGGGTCGGCATTTCGCTGACCACGCTGGACCCGGCCCTGGCCCGCAAGATGGAGCCCAGGGCACCGGCGCCCGCGCGAAGGTTGGAGGTGATCCGCAGGCTTTGCGCGGCGGGGATCAGCGTCAGGGTCATGGCGGCCCCCATCGTGCCGGGGCTGACGGATCACGAATTGGAGGCGATCCTGACCGCAGGGCGGGAGGCGGGGGCGCAGGCGGCCTCGTTCATCGCGCTGCGTTTGCCTTTGGAAGTGTCGAAGCTGTTTCAGGACTGGCTGGCCGAGCATTACCCGGACAAGGCGGGAAAGGTCATGGCGCGGGTTCGGGAATTGCATGGCGGCAAGGATTATGACGCCGAATGGGGCAAAAGGTTTCGCGGGCAGGGGCTGTGGGCCGATCTGATGGCGCAACGCTTTCAAAAGGCGGTGGTAAGGCTGGGTCTGGACCGAGTTTTGCCGCCCTTAAGGTGCGATCTATTCAAGCCGCCGGGCCGGGTGGGTGATCAGTTGATGCTGTTCTGAACCGGGCATGTCCAAGTTTTGGACATGACGTTTTATTGTTTATTCACAATGGGATACCAATTTTTGTTAACCAAATTGAAAGGTTTTCAGGCAAGGTTTTGGGCGCTTTTCAGGGGTAAGGGGCGATGCGACCCGGTGTGAATTGGGTCCGTGAAAACCCATCCCGCTTTACGGTCCCGGCGTGCAGGCCCTGTCGTAGGTTTGCAGAACGCGGCTGATGGTGGCGCGGATCAGGGACGGGGCGGTGGGGGCAACCTGCCCGGTCATGACATCGGGGGAACTGGCGGACAGATATTGGCTGATCAAGGGCTCGGGCAGGGCCATGTCGCCCAGCAGGGTCAAAAGCCCGGTCACGGCATCTGCGGCCAGTGGGTCGTTCCAGTAATAGCGGATGCGGTCGGAAAAGCTGAAATGGCGTTGCAGGTGCTGATGATCTGCCGTGCCGGGGTAATATTTCGCCCAATGGCCGGGTTTGGCGCGCATCAGCGCCTCCATCGTGGCGCGCAGCGCGGGGCGGCCGGGGAAAAGTTCGGCTGCGATCAGATCAAGGCCGTAAAGCGCCTCACGCAGGGCAAATGTCAGGCCGGGGCCGACCTTCAGAATGGCAAAGCCGTCACGGACCAATTGGGCAAGGGCCGTTTCGGTTTGGTAATCGGTTGAATGCGCTTCATAAATCAGGGGAAGGTCGTCCAGTTCCGCCACCAGATCGCGGGCGGCTTGCGGTTGGTAGGCCACGACGTTTTCGTTACCGAATTCGACACCAGGCTGCACGACAAGGCCGATCACGCGGGAAAAGGCGTCGTCAATGCCGTGACGGGCAAATTCCTGACGGTGGATGGCGACCGTGGCACGGGCCGCCTGCGGTGAGGTGACGCCAAGGTGTTCGACCGCCTCCAGCGCGCCGCCGGGAACGGGAACTTCGGTGCCGATGACATAGACCGGCTTTTCACCCGTGGCATGGGCCTCGGCCACGGCGGCGAGGCGCGCCGAGCGGGCGGCGATCACGGCGTCGGGCAGGGGGTTCGGGTCATCCGCGCAGGACATCGAGGCGTCAAGGTGCAGCTTTTTGAACCCGGCCGCGGCATAGGCGGCGATCATCGCGCAGGCCTTGTCCATCGCCAGATCAGCGGGCAAATGCTTCCACGGGTTGGGCCCCAGATGGTCGCCCCCCAGGATCAGCCCGGCCGGATCAAAGCTTTCCCGGGCCGCAAGCGCCTGAACAAAGTGGCGGAAATCCTGCGGCTGCATCCCGGTATAGCCGCCCTCCTGATTGACCTGATTGCAGGTCGCCTCGATCAGAACGGGCTTGGCGCGGGCCCGACCCAGGGCCAAAGCGGCACTTATGACCATGGGATGGGCCGAGCAGACCGCGGTGATGCCCATGGGTTGCCCGGATTGGCGGTTGGGGCGCAGGGCAAGCAACGGGGCAGTTGTCATGGGCGAATCCTTGTGGCTGCGATCAGTTTACCCTGGACTGACGGGCTATTTCAACCATAAATGATCAGAAATATGATTGACATTGATCGAAGCGTCGCCGAAATTGGCAGGTGACGGGAGGGTGGCGATGAAATTGGACCGAACGGCCCAGATCCGGCGATATTTGTTCACCACGGGCTATTCGTCGGTCGGGGAGATTGCCGAAGCGGTCGGGGCGTCGGAACCCACGGTGCGGCGCGACCTTCTGGCACTGGAGGCGGCTGGCGTCATTCTGCGCCGTCATGGCGGGGCAGAGATTGCCGGGGCGTCGGGCAGCGAAGTGGCCTTTGAGGCACGCGAGGCAATTCATCTGGGGTCAAAGCGGGCCATTGGCGAAGCGGCTTATCAAAGGTTGCGGCCCAATACTGCGGTGTTTCTGGATGCGGGCACGACGGTTTTGCAATTGGCGCGGCTTTTGCGGGTGAACCCGATGCCGCTGCGGGTCTTTTCCAACTGCCTTGCCGTGGCACAGCTTTTGATGGCGGTGCCGCAGGTGTCGGTCACGTTGCTGGGTGGGCAGATCAGGCCGCAGAACGCCTCGGTCGTGGGGGGGATGGCCGAAGAGGCGCTGGGGCAATTGTGGTTCGACCAGCTGTTTCTGGGTGTGGGTGCCGTGGCCGCCAATGGCGACATCACCAGTGCCGACGCGCAAGAGGCGCGGTTGAACCGGGCGATGCTGGCGCGGGCGCAAAGCACCGTCATTCTGGCCGATGCGGCCAAGTTCGGGCCACGGCTGACCTGGCGGGTGGCGGGGATCGGGCCAGAGATGCAGGTCATCAGCGCACCGGATCTGACGCCCGAATGGCATATGCGGCTGGCCGAGTGGGGCGCGGCGCTGACGCTGGCCGGGCCATTGGATTGAAACGCGGCCAGATGTGGCCCGGAGTGGAAAGAGATGACATGACCTCGTTGACCGAAAAAGTGATCCGCGACCAGTTTGTCTATTGGAAACAGGCGCTTGAGATGGAGGTGCCGCGGCTGAAGGCGGGCATCATTGTGGTCACGGGCTGTGGGACATCCTACTATCTGGCCCAGGCTTTGGCCTGTGCCTTCAATGCACAGGGGCAGCATGCGATTGCCGTTCCGGGGGCGGAATGGGCGCGCAGGCCCATGGCCTATCTGGCGGACATGCGCGACATCCTGGTGCTGGGTCTGTCGCGTTCGGGCACGACGACCGAAACGGTGCAGGCCTTGGCCGCCAGCCGCAGCCGGGGGTGGCCCACATTTGGCATCAGCTGTGCTGAAGGCACGGCGCTGCAGACCACGGCCGAGCGGGGGCTTTATGTGCCGACCGATCCGCGCGAGGGGATCGTGATGTCGGTCTCGGCCAGTCTGATGCTGTTGGCGGGGCTGCGGATGGCGGGGATTGCACTGGGGGCGGATCTGGTGGCGGCGGCCGAGGCCGGGTTGCGCCAGATCGCCGGGGCCGAGGCGCTTTTGGCGGGGCGGCGGCATTTCGTCTATCTGGGGGCCGGGGCCAATTACGGGGTGGCCAGCGAGGGGTGCCTGAAGCTGCAAGAGATGAGCCTGAGCTATGCCCAGGCGTTTCATCCGATGGAATACCG
>JAYSWK010000198.1:0-12658 GCA_043718085.1 Rhodobacterales bacterium | reverse complement strand
CCATGCAAAGCGATGTTGCGGCCTCGGCCCGCTTGCGATATTCTATCGAGACGAAGTAAGTCGAATGAATATTAGCCCCGGTTGCGCCCGCCAGCGCGCCGGGGTTTTCGTTTGCTGTCCCAAAACCCAAGGTATCAGGTTCACCTTGGGTTCCCGATTTGTCTTGATACCTTTTTTGGGCTAAGGCATTGTTCAGAGGAAAATTCTTGATGGATTGCAAATCCGTGAAGATCGGTTCGATTCCGATACCCGCCTCCAAAATCCCCACTTTCCGATGATGGCAAAGGTGCCGGGCTTTATGCAGCCTGGCCCGATTTTGCCATCCTGGGTCAATCTCGTCGAAAAATCGGGGCAACGTTCAAGGGTTCTGGCCCGCAATTTTTCGGGGCCCGGGTTTGGACGGCACGTCATGCGGCAATGTCCTTGCCAGCCACCGTTTCCCAAACCACATTTCAGCGAAAGTCCGGTTCAGTGCCGCGTCAAATCCTAAAATTCGGTTAACAAAAATCGGTAATTATATGATATTAAACAGAAAAATACGATGTCCAAAACTTGGACATCAGCGCATTTCAGGCGACCAAAAGCACTTTTGCCTCAAAGGCCCGCAACGTGACCCGAGCCGCATCGAATTGCTTTGGAATGGCCTGTCCCTGAAGCTCGGGGAATATCTTGAACAGTTCTGCCCGTTCTTCGTGATCCAGACCTCCAAGGCTGCGCTCGCCCGGCTGAAAGCTTTCACTCCATGCCCCATCGGCCAGAACAACCTCGTGGCGGTCGAACATCATGTGCAGATAGGTCACCTTGGGCACCGAAATCGCCGAGATGCCGGGCAGGCAGGTCAGATGCACGGCACGGACCAGCACTTCATCCGCGCCGAACAGCAATTCGGCCCGCGGCCCGCTGAACAGCATCCGGTGCTGCCGCGAAACCGTCATATCCCGCTGCGGCAGGCCGTCGCCCAATGCGCCTTGACGGATGCGGATGGGTTGCAAGGCGGGATCAAGGGCCAGCTCGTCGCTGCCAAGGCTGCGCTGCCCGATCCAGCGAATTGGTTGCGCCCCATGATCTCGGGTGACGACAAGATCCCCTTGCTGCAAGGTTTCGATCGGCCTTGGACCGGTCGGCGTGTCGATTTCGGTGCCAGGGGTGAAGCAGGCCACAACGGTTTCGATATTGGTGAAATACATCGTGCCGATCACGACGCCGTTTCCGTCCAGAAAATTGACGTACCCGTTTTCGGGGTTCAAAGGGTCCCGGACAAGTTGGTACGGGGCCATGCCGGTCAGATCGAGGACATCGGTCTCGCTGCCATTTTCGCTGCCGTCGATCGTGTCGCCGATACCGCCCTGGAATGTGTCGGACCCGTCGCCCCCGGTCAGGAAGTCGCTGCCCGCGCCACCGTTGAGGACGTCATCCCCAATGCCGCCATAAAGACTGTCATTGTCCGCCCCGCCGTCCAGCGCGTCATTGCCATCGCCGCCGAACAGGCTGTCGTTGCCGATGCCGCCCAGAACCGTGTCGTTCCCCAGCCCGCCAATCAGGCTGTCGTTGCCAGCGCCGCCATCCAGGCTGTCATTGTCGGCCCCGCCGTCCAGCGTGTCATTGCCATCACCGCCGAACAGGCTGTCAAAGCCAGCGCCCCCGGTCATGGTGTCGGCACCGGCCCCACCGTCAACAAGGTCGTTGCCGTCGCCGCCCTGGACGTTGTCGTTGCCATCGCCGCCAAATGTCTGATCGTCGCCGGTGCCGCCTATGACCGTGTCGTTGTCGGACCCGCCAAAAAGGATATCGTTGGACGCGGCACCGTCCATGTAATCGTTCCCAAGCCCGCCGTAGAAGATGTTGGTATAAACATCCCCCGACAGGCCCTGGTCGTTGAAGCCGATCATCGTGTCGTTGAAGGCCGAGCCGATAATGCCATCGACCCCGGCAAGGACATCGCCCTGCGCGTCGCCGTACAGTGCCGTCCATGTGGAAAGGTTGATCGAGACGGCCGCATTGGACGCCGAATAGTCGATATAGTCCATCTGGGCGCCGCCATAAAGCGTGTCCGCCCCCGCGCCGCCGGCCAAGGTGTCGTTGCCATCGCCTGCCGAAATCAAATCGGCGCCGGCCCCGCCCCAAAGATAGTTGTTGGATGCGTTGCCTGTCAGTGTGTCGGCAGAGGCGCTGCCAATCAGGTTCTCGACCGCAACAAGCGTGTCCCCGGCAGCATCACTCCCGGACCCCACACCGGTGTTCAAGTCGACATTCACGCTGCCGGTCGCTGCGGAATAGTCCGCCGTGTCTACCCCCGCGCCACCTTCCAGCCGATCACCGCTGCTTCCCCCGACCAATGTGTCATTGCCATCGCCGCCGTAAAGCGAATCCGTGCCTGCACCGCCATTCAGCAGGTCATTGCCGGCCGCACCATAAAGCTGATTGGCATTACCATCGCCAAACAATGTGTCATCAAAGGCCGAGCCCAAGAGGTTCTCGATCCCTGAAAGCGTATCCCCGACCGCATCCCCCCCGGCACCTAGCCCGGTGCCCAGATTGACAGAAACGCCCGACCCCGAGGCCGAGTAGTCGCCGGTATCCGTTCCGGTGCCGCCGGACAAAAGATCCGCACCGCCAAGGCCGGTCAACGTGTCATTGCCAGCGCCACCATACAGCGAATTGGCACCGGAATCGCCCGTCAGACTGTCGTTGAACCCAGAGCCGCCCAGGGCCTCGACCCCGGACAAAGTATCTCCAGCCGCATCACCGCCAAGGCCAGTCCCCGTGCCCAGGTTGACCGTGACACCTGCAGACGATGCCGAATAATCGGCTGTGTCCGTGCCTGTTCCGCCGTCAAGCAGGTCGTTGCCGGTGCCCCCGGTCAGGGTATCGGCATCCGCGCCGCCATAAAGAAAGTCATTGCCCGCAGCCCCGCTGAGCACATCGTTTCCGGCATTGCCAGTCAGGATATTGGCATTGCCTTCGCCCGTCAGACTGTCATTGAAACCCGACCCCGTGACATTTTCGATGCCTGAAAGGGTGTCGCCTGCCGCTTCGCCACCTGACCCGGTGCCGCTGGTCAGGTTGACCGTCACCCCCGAGGTTGAGGACGAATAGTCAGCCCGGTCTTCGCCTGCGCCACCCACGAGGCTGTCTGCCCCAACTCCGCCGATCAGCGTGTCATTTCCGGCCCCGCCCGAAAGCGTATTGGCATTTGCATCGCCGCTCAAGCTGTCATTGAATGCGGACCCCGTCAGGGCCTCGATCCCGACCAGTGTATCGCCGGCCGCATCCCCACCCGCACCCACGCCCGTACCAAGGTTGACGGTGACCCCGCCCCCCGATGTGGCGTAATCGGCAAGATCGCCACTTCCGGTGCCGCCATCCAGAAGGTCTGCGCCGCCCCCACCGATCAGGCTGTCGTTGCCGCCGCCGCCATAGATCGTGTTTGCCCCGCCGTCGCCAACCAAAGTGTCGTTGAAGGCCGACCCGGCCAGGTTTTCGATCCCGGTCAGGGTATCGCCATTGGCGTCGCCCACCGTTCCCGTGCCCGCAGCCAGTGACACGGACACGGCCGAACCGGCCGAGGCATAGTCGGCCGTATCGGTCCCCAGACCACCGTCCAGCCGGTCCGCACCACTGCCGCCTTGCAACGTGTCGGCGCCGTCTCCGCCAAAGAGCGTGTCGTTGCCGCCCGCACCATACAGAAGATCATTGCCCGACCCGCCCGAAAGGGAATCGGAGCTGGACGAACCCGTCAGGGTATCGTTTCCGGTGCCGCCGGTAAGAGTAACCAATTCTGCGCCTGCTCGTTCGAACCGGATCTACGCCCGGATTTTTCTATCGCCCAAATTAAGCCGGAATTGTGTCGAGATTTGGGCAACACAACAAGACGGACACGAATCTTCGAAACAAGGACGGCAGTTTGGGCGGCCAAGATGTGCCACTCGCACCCGCTCCAACCGGCATCCCATTCGCGACTTGGTCAGGCCACCCACATCCGCAGATCTAGTCCGCCAAAATCCGCACGGTCTGCTGGCCAAGCCGGTCATTGGAGACGGTCATGTCGATCGTGCCCCTTCCGGTTGCCTGAACCCAAAAACCTGTGGACCCTGCCCGCAGCGTAGCCAGCGATGGACCAATCAACCGAGCCGGACCGGTGATCGAAATCGAGACCGGATCAAAGAAGAACGGCAACTTGTTGCCGATCTGATCCAAAGCCCGCACCATGACACGGACGGCATCATGCGGCGCGCAGGTCAAGGCATCCGGTTGAACTTGCAGTGTCGTGGCCACCGGATCAGCAACGAAGCGCACGTTTGCCACGGATTTTCCATTCAGATAGCCCGTTATCTCACCATCCAGCCAGGCCATCCCCCACTGACCAAGCTCATTGGCTGTAAAATGGCCCCTGTCGAAAATCACTGGGGGATGGGGCAAGTGCGGGAACCTATTGACGTCAGGCATCAGCCGCTTGGGCGGGTTCTTGCCATAACGCAACTCGACCTCGTCGCAATTTGTCAGGACAATCAGCGGCAAGACACCGCCGATGTTGCGTTCGCCCCGCGCCCAAAAGGTCACGGGTTTCAAGATGACGCCGTCTTCAGGATCCGACTGGCTGGCAAAGGCATAGGCCGCAAACTTGGGTTCGCGGAACATGTCCATCACCCCATGATGGCAGATGCGGTCGCCCGATCCGAAATCCTTGTGGGTGTTGTAATCGAAGGCGCACCACCCGATGGAGCCAGAAATGGATGGATCGCCATAGGCCGCATTCATGACCTCAAGATGGCGCAAGACATGCTCTGCCTGACGCTGTTCAGGGTCGTGGCTTTTTGTCGGGAACATGTGACCGCCGAACTCTGTGATCAGGTAGGGCACGTCGTGTTTCAGTCCCGTCACCTCCTGTTGCGGCCGCAGCGGTGTTCGGGGCCGATTGCCGCCTTGCTCTTCGCTGCCAAGGATAAAGTCGTTCATTGTATAGACGTCTTCAAGCAACTCGCTGTCGGTGATGTAGCGCACACCACCGGTTGGCCGGGTCGGATCCAACGCTCGGGCGGCGGCGTTTGTCTGCAGGTACAGATCATGATCGTCCTGGCTTTCGTTGATCCTGACCCCCCAAATTACGATGGACGGGTGATTCCAATCGCGGCGGATCATCCGCCGCGTGTTTTCTACCGCCTCTTGTTTCCAGGACGCCCCGCCGATGTGTTGCCAGCCCGGGATTTCTTCGAAAACCATCAGCCCCAACTCGTCGCACCGGTTCAGAAAATGGGTTGACTGGGGATAGTGCGACGTCCTGACCAGGTTCAGCCGAAGCTCTTGCTTCAGGATGTCGGCGTCCCGTTCCTGTGCCGCACGCCCAAGGGCATACCCCGCGTAGGGAAACGACTGGTGGCGATTCAGGCCCCGGATCTTCAAAGACTTGCCGTTCAGCCTGAATCCTTCCGGCGTGAATTCAACGGCGCGAAAACCAAAACGGGTCGTTGCGACATCGGCTCCATGTGGCGTGTCCAGTGCCAGATCCAGCGTGTAAAGCGTTGGCGCGATCGTATCCCAAAGTGCGATGCCCGCAAGATCGGCCAAGGCTAGGCTGACACTGGCCCCGGTGATCGGAACAGACGCGCTGTCGATCGCCCGCCCCGACGGATCGCGCAATGTGGCCGTCAGGGTCCCCGACAAGGGCAAGTTTGCAGGATTGGTCAGTTCGGCCGCAATCGTGACAGTCTTCAGCGCCGCCAGGACATCCGGCGTCTCAACCTTGACCGCAGTCAGGAACACGGGTGCAGTCACACGCAGCCAGGCGTCGCGGTAGATGCCCGCATAGGTCAAATAGTCGATTGCGCCGCCAAATGGCGGGATCTCTGGATTTTCCGTGCCGTCGATGACCACAGTCAGGCTGTTGCCTTTGGCCTTGACCAACCCGGTCAAGCGAACTTCGAATGGCGAATAGCCATCCCTGTGTCTGGCCAAAAGTGCGCCATTAAGGCTGACATGCGCATTGGCCATTGCACCGTCAAAGACCAGGCTCACCTCTCGTCCCAACCATTCCGCACTGGCATCGAATGACTTTTCGTAGGTGAATTTCCGCTGGTAAGCCTTTTCATCGAAATAGGAAAAGGGAATATCGACAGCATTGTGAGGCAAGCGGACATTGTCGCGCCCCTCGAAGACCCAGCCGTCATTGAAGTCGATCGTGCGCATTCTGCAATACCTTCCAGAGAAAAGCCGGAACGGACCGCCAAAGTAGGACCATTGCGACAGGCTGACCAGACAACACCTGACATGGCAAGACTCCGCGCCGAAATGGTCCCAAAGAAGTCGTTGGGTTGCGAGCCTTTGATTTCTGTTCCACAATTTCCCCCAGGAAGTTGCAGCCCCCGGCGAAAGGCAGTCATCCCCCATGCGCGTCGTGAAAGGATGCAGGCAAGCAGTGCCCGTGACATGGAAGGACGGCCACCGTGGCCTGCACGCTTCTTCGTGTTAACGAAAACTTCATTCATTTCTTGCCGCTCAAAGGAAGTCCGTTGAAAATGAATGAAATTGGCCCTATCAGCCGACAAGCAATACAGCACTGCGCCACAGGATCTGTACCAGTATGCCGAAACTGACTTGTATCACGACGACCTATAACGACGGTGCCCGGGTCTTGACTGCCGTGCGTTCGATTCTAGCGCAGACATTCGAGGATTTTCAATACATTGTCGTGGATGACGGCTCGGCTGACGACACTTTTGCCGTTTTGTCTGCCATTCGGGATCCCAGGCTACAGATCATCCGTCAGGCCAATGACGGGTTGTCCAGCGCCCGCAATCGGGCGCTTCAACATGCCAAAGGCGACTATGTTTGCTTTCTCGATTCTGACGACATTCGACCGAACTGGTCGTTCGATGCGATTGCCAACACAATCGATCGCGGAAAGGCGGATGTGATCCTTTGCCGTGGTGTGCTGTCAGAGGTTCGCGGCGATTTTGCGGGATTCTATGACGACGATGTGTTCTTCCAGATCGAAGCCGCCTGTCCATTGGCCTTCCTGCGCCGCGGCGAACCCGACTTCGCCCGTCTGCGCCCACTCATTCAGCGCATCGAGCCGCAGTCAGCCAACAAGGTGATCCGGACAGAGTTTCTGCGGAAGACGGGGCTACTTTTCCCCAATGGACATTATTTCGAGGACATGTTCTTTCATACCGGCCTGCTCTCCATGGCCGAAACCATGGCCTTTGTGTATTCGCCGTGCTTCACCTATTTTCGCCGCTACGACAGACAGCAGATCACCTCGACCGCCGGTGATCGGCGGCTTGATGCCGTGGTTGTTTGCAAGCTGACCCTGGAAGCCTTTGCACGAAACCTGGAATTTCACGATGCCGCGACGCGGACGGCAGTTCTGATTTCATGTCTGCGGATCGTGTCATGGTGCGAAAGCACAATCGGACATCAGTTTCGCGCCGCATTCCGCAAGGCCGTTCGGGCCGTTCTGGCAGGGGTAGACCCGCTCTACCTGAATTTTCCGACGAATTTGCCGATCGAAGTAGGACCTCTCGAACACGTGCAACACTATCTGGAGGCGGTGTATGATGCAGCTTGAAGACAGCCTGCCGGAAGCACCAAAGATAGTATCTTCCCCGCCCCTTCGCTTGACCCGCAAGGCTTTGCCGCCGCAGACAGTGCGCGCTTTTGGGTCCAGTCTGGCTTTGCACGTCACGTCGGACGCCACTTTGCGGGACGATTCCTGTTGGCGTCTGCAGACAATCTACGAGCCGGCGCTTTCGGCCCAATCGTTGAACAACCGTGGAAACGCCTTGGATATTGGCGCAGGGTTTGGCTGTTTCACCATCCCCTTCGCGCGGGCAAACCGTGGATGGACGATTTGGGCATTTGAACCGGAGCCCGAGGCCTATGCGGCGCTTTGCATGAACATCCGCGCCCAGAATCTGACCAACGTGATTGCCATAAATGCGGCCGTCACGGGCAAGATCGCTGGCGTGGCGCCCGGTCTGATCGCAGCGGCGTTGCACGACATCGCTTTGACCGGATCAGACGATGCCGCATCAATGGTCAGACTGACCAAATTGCTGCCCCGACAAAACTTCAGGCGCCACGTCGAGATGCGCGGCGTGATCGAGTTGGGGGCAGCCGCGTCAGCCGAGTTCGAGGCATGTGACTTCCCCTGCGTGCCGGCAGAAGCACTGGTCTCGTTGCAGCCATCCTTCCTGAAACTGGTGGCGCCCTTCTCGGAAGCCGAAATTCTGACGGGTCTGGCCGATGCACCGCTGGATCACATCATTGGCGAAAGCTGGACGCATATCCCTTCGGCGCTGGTCTATGGGCGCACGGCAGGCCAGCGTGCGACCTGGATCCCACGGGCAGGCGATCCCTTGCTGCGACTTCGACGGTCGCCGGGCCCCAGTTACCATCGACCGGGGTTGGATATCGTGGTCGCCCTGCACAACTCCCGCGAATGGATCATGGATTGTGTCACCTCGCTTTTGGCCGACGCTGACCCCGAGACCAGGGTTCTGGTGGTTGACGACGGCTCGACCGACGGCTCAGGCGAAATTGTGGCCAAGGCCTTTGCGGCGGATCCCCGTGTGATCCTTTTTACCAAGGAAAACGGTGGATGCGCTTCGGCCCGCAACTTCGGGCGGATGCATTCGGACGCCAGTCACATCGCCTTTGTCGATGCCGACGACATGGCGGGCCCGGGTTTGTTCACTGGCCTTCTGGATCTGGCGCGGCATACCGGTGCCGAAATGGTTCAGGGTGGTTTTGATCTATGGATCGATGCCGGTAGCGGGGCTACGATAACACGCGAGGCGTCTTACGAGGCCCATTTGCCGGAAATCATCCACGCGCATCGCCACCCTTTCGGCGACCGAACCTGCCTGCTTGTTCCGTCCTGGCTATTGACCCAGGGCCAGCCGAGCATTTGGCGCAGGATCTATCGCCGCGATTTTCTGGACAACAAGGCCATCTGGTTCCCCGAACATATCCGGGCCTTTGACGACCAGATCTTTCAGCTGCTTTGCCTGCAATATGTCCACGACGTGCCGATGCTGGACGGGGTCCATTACCTTTACCGCCAGCATTCCAGACAGGATATTCGACAAGGCGATGAACGGATCTTCTACAGTCTTGAGATGTTCCGTCTGGCCATGAAGCGCGGCATTACGGATGGCTGGAATGATTTTCGCCCGACCTTGTCGTCCTTTGTCAGGACCATCAACTGGAGCTGGGCAAACCTGCGTCCCGATCTGAGGCCCGCGTTCCTGCGCGGCGCTGCGGAATTGTGGGCCTATGCGCGCCACTCGCTTCCACCAGGCGCGTTTGACGGCCTGGGTGACGACCAGTTCGATCCGCCGGACTTCGGCTTTCTTGCCCGGGCCGCGACCGGGAAATTGCGGGACCTGGACGGAAGCTTTGTCGGCGTCTACCTCGATTCGATCGACATGCACCCGTCGATGCTGCACCTTCAGGGTCGGCCCGAGACCAGCACGTGAGAAAGCGGCTTTATCTGCACATCGGTTCGCACAAGACCGCGACGAGTTTCCTGCAGGGCAGCTTTCACCACAGCCCGTCTACCCTGGCGGCGATCGGCCTGCTTTATCCCGTGACCGGGCTGATCTACAACGGGCATTTCAAACTGTGCTGGGAATTGAAGGACGCGGCCCTGGCCAACACCGCGCTGGAGGATCTGCCCCTTTGGGGTGCCGTGATGGGCGAAATCGACGCGTCGCCCCATCCGGCGGCGTTGATCAGCGCCGAATCCCTGGGTTGGGCGCTGGATCCGTCACGATTGGCGGGGCTGGCCCGCCGCTATGACGTGCAGGTGATTTTCTATCTGCGCAGCCCGGACAGCCATCTGGAAAGTTTCTACAACCAGATCGTCAAGGATTTCGCCACCCGCGAAACCCGCCCGCTTGAACGCTTTGCGGTCGATGAGCCGCTGGGATTTCTGGACACATCGAAACTGCTGGCCCCCTGGGCCGAGATGTTCGGGCGCGATGCGGTCAAGCTCAGGCTTTTTGGCAAGGCGTTCTTGCCGGACGGCATATTGGCTGATCTGATGCGGACCATGGGATGGAAGGACTGGCCTGCGTTCAACCCGCCCGGCGATACAGTGCAGCACAAGGTTTCCCTGCCGCCCGATGCGCTGGACTATCTGCGGTTGACCAATCTTTATCTGAAGGACCAGACCGACCACCACAACTTTGTCCTGCGGCTGATCAAACTGGGGCAGGCAAGGCCGGACGACTTTCAGCAGACCCGCGCCGGCCTTTTGTCACCCCGCGCCCGCCACACCATGCGGGCCCGTTTCAGAGCCAGCCAGCTCAAGGCCGTCCAGGCCTATCTGGGATCGGGCCGCAGCCCCTTTCCGCCCGGCGAAGCCCCCGATTTGCCCGGTTGGGAGGATCGCCTGCCCGAAGCGGATGCCCGTGTCATGGCCAAGGTAGCGGCCTTGATCCGGGGCAATATCTGACCAGATCGGGCGAAAATCAGCAGTGTCAAAGTTTTAGACATCGTGTTTTATCTTTTATTATAAATATGTTATCATATTTTATTAACCTTTTTGAAAGGTTTGACGGACCCGGAATCCGACCACTAGAGATGGCGCGCAGGCTGAGATTGGCGCGACCTCAAAGCGGGATGGGATTACCCCAAAACAAAAAGACGCGGCCACGCACATCCGCTCGGCCACGATCCTCCTTGACACTTGAACCCGTGAAAGCCCGTCCCGCCCTAGCCAATATCCAGTGCTATGGCATGGGCACGCTGGTTGATGTCACCCAAGGCGGCCTGCACGGCACGGTGGCGCGCCACGCGCGGCATTGCGGCCAGGTCGGGCGACCGGATGCGGATGGCGAAATGACTTTCGCCCGATCCATCATCGCCACTATGCCCCGCATGGCGGTGGCTTTCGTTCAGGACCGTCAGTTCGCTGGGCTTGAAGGCGCGTGTCAAGCGCGTTTCGATCTCGGTTTGAAGTTTCATTTTGCCACGGCCCCTTCTATCTGCCGCCAAAAGGCCTAAACTCATGGCCCCGAGTCGGAAAGTCCAGTTTATGTCCAATCGCCCGCCCTTCGAGTTTGATATTCGCGTCTCGGCCGACAAGGCCAAGCGCAAAACCACGCGGCGCGGCATGTCCGGGGCTTTCGAGACGTCGCAAAAACGCTGCGACTTTCCCGACTGCCGGGAAAAGGGCGCCTACCGCGCCCCAAAGTCGCCCGATCATCTGGATGAATTCTTCTGGTTCTGCCGCGATCATGTCCGCGAATACAATCTGAAATGGAACTTCTTTGGCACGGCCAGTGACGAGGAGTTTCAAAAGCTGTTGGAAAAGGACCGTCTGTGGGAACGCGAGACCAAACCCTTCAGCCGCAAGGATGACGGGCGGGCCTGGGCGCGGTTGGGGGTCGATGACCCGATGGAACTGCTGGGTGACAAGGGCACGCAAAGCAAGGTCAAGGTGGTCAACAATGCCACCCGCAAACTGCCCGCACCCGAGCGCAAGGCCATCGAGATTCTGGATGCGCGGGACAGTTGGACCAAGTCGGAAATTCGCAAGCAATACAAAAGCCTGGTCAAGGATCTTCATCCTGACATGAACGGCGGCGACCGTTCGGACGAAGAGCGTTTGCAAGAGGTCGTCTGGGCCTGGGACCAGATCAAGGACAGCCGCTATTTCAAGGAATAGAGCGGTTCAAGATGAACTTGAACCGCTTTGGCCCCGATCGGGGCGCAGCGCGCGGGGTCTGGCCTAGAGCGGGATGGGTTTGCATGGAATCGGAAAACGCTGCCTCTCGCATTCGCTCGAACGCGTTTCCCGATGGGGTTTGCTTCTATGAAAACCCATCCCGCTTTAAATCCTGCGGATGAAATCGTATTTCAAAAGCCACATGATCACACGGTCCAGGAACATGGGTTTCAGGTCCGACCCGGCCGCGATTTCGGCCGCAGTTGCCCCCTGTGCGCCCTGGCCGGTGATCTTGCCCAGAATGGCCGCAATCGCGGTTTCGCTGGCAAAGATGCGGTTCAGCGCGGGATAGTTGCGCAAGGCCAGAACCTCGGCCAGGCTCGGGCGGCTTGTCAGGTCGCAAGCGGCAAACCGGTCCTTTTGCGGATCGGAAGTTTCGGACGGATAGGCCGCGAAAAGCAATGTGGGCGAGGGTGCCACGGGCAAAAGGTGACCCGGAATGCGCTGCGAGCGGGAAAGCCCGGCAAGGCGGCGCTGTTCCTGTTCGGCCCAAAGCGCCTGAAACTGCGGCACCACGGCCGACCAGTCATAGGTGGCGCGGACATGGGCCAGGGCCGCCGCCCCCATGCGGTCACGCAAATCGGGGTTTTGCGCCAGATCCAGGATGCGCGCCTTCATCTGGCCCATGTCGATCTCGGTCATGGCCGAGGTGGCGGCGCAATACTGGCTGTAATCGTCGATCCCGCCTTGCAGGCGCAGACTTTCATTGGCCAGATGCATCGGCCCCAGGGCGCGGGTGGTGACGCGAAAGCCGACCTCGGGGGTCACGGTATCTTTCAGCCCGTCCCAGTCGGACACCAGGCAGGGCAGGCCTGCCGCCATGCCCTCTAGCGGGGCCAGGCCAAAGGTTTCCTGGATATTGTCGATCATGAACAGAAAGACATCCGCGCCCGACAGGGTGGCGCGGCGTTCCTCGGCCTTGGCGCC
>JAYSWK010000197.1:0-1969 GCA_043718085.1 Rhodobacterales bacterium | reverse complement strand
TATGACCCCAAAGGCACGGCCGAGGATTTCATCAATCTGGAAAGCCTGGTCACCTGTGCCGTCAGCCAGCCCCATTGGGAGGATCAGCTGCGCGGCCTGATCGCGGCGCATCTGGCCGAAACAGGCTCTAAACACGCCGAAAGGATCCTTGGCAACTGGGATGAGGAGCGGGCGAACTTTTTGCAGATCTGCCCGAAAGAGATGTTGATCCATCTGCCCCATCCCCTGTCGGACGAGGCTGTCAAGGTTCCGGCTGAATGAAATGGCCCCCGTTTTGGGGGTCTTTTTGCCGTCAGCGCCGCAGTTGCCTTGACCACCGCCGCGCCATGGGGCCTATGCTGCCGCATGGCCCGCAAGACCAAATCCCGGCGCAAGGCGCCCGAAACTGACGCCCTGCCGCCGCCGCTGTGGCGGCGGGTGCTGGGCTGGGCTGGGCGGGGCCTTGCCGGCGTGGCGGCCTTTTATGCCGTGCTGATCCTGCTTTTTTCCTTTTTGCCGCCGCCGGGCAATCTGTACCAGTGGTCGGAAAGCTGGCGGCTGGGCGGGATCGAGCGGGACTGGGTCGGCTGGGACGAAATAGCCCCGGTCATGGGGCGGTCGGTCGTGGCGGGGGAGGATGCCAATTTCTGTCTGCACTGGGGTTTTGACATCAAGGCGATCCGTGCGGCCATTGACAGCGGCGCCAATCGCGGCGCCTCGACCCTGAGCCAGCAGGTCGTGAAGAACGTCTTTCTATGGCAGGGCCGGTCCTGGATCCGCAAGGCGATGGAGGCGGCATTGACACCCGTGGTCGAACTGGTCTGGTCCAAGCAGCGCATATTGGAGATGTATCTGAACCAGGCCGAATTCGCCGAGGGTGTCTTTGGCGTTCAGGCGGCTGCCCAGCACTATTGGGGCATTGACGCCAAGGATCTGAGCGCCACCCAGGCCGCCCGCCTGGCCGCCGTGCTGCCCAACCCCAAGGAATACAATGCCGGAAAGCCGGGGCCCTATGTGCGCAGCCGCGCCCGTCAGATTGCGTCGGGTGCCGAGACGATCCTGGCTGATGGCCGGGCGGCGTGTTTTGAGGGGACAGACTGACCTCGCCATTGAATTCCCGCCCGCGCCGTTGCATTGAGGGGTGATCCAAGACATAGGCCGCCCGATGATCCGCCTTTATCATTTCCCCCTGTCGCCCTATTGCCGCAAGGTCCGTCTGACGCTGGCGGAAAAGAAGCTTGAGGTCGAACTGGTGGAGGAAAGGTATTGGGAAGCCTCGCCCGACTTTCTGCGGCGCAATCCGGCGGGCAAGGTGCCGGTGCTGCGGATCGACACCAAGGTGATGTCGGAAAGCCAGGCGATCTGTGAATATCTGGACGAGACGGTGCCCCTGAACCCGCTGATGCCGCGCGATCCTGACATGCGGTATGAGGTGCGCCGGCTGTGCGCCTGGTTCGATGACAAGTTTCACGCCGAGGTGACGTCAAAGCTGCTTTACGAACGGGTCCACAAGAAGTTGATGGGTCAGGGTTACCCCGACAGCAAGAATGTCAAATCCGGTGCGGGACGGATCAAGCAGCATCTGGACTATCTGAATGCCCTGCTGGAGCAGCGCCGCTGGCTGGCCGGGGATGTCATGACGCTGGCCGATTTTGCGGCGGCGGCGCATCTGTCATCGCTGGACTATATCTCGGATGTGGATTGGAACCGGTCGGCGGCGGTGAAGGACTGGTATGCCAAGATCAAGTCGCGGCCGTCGTTCCGCACCTTGCTGGCGGATCAGATCCCGGGCTTTCCGCCGCCTGCGCATTACGCCGATCTGGATTTCTGACCTGCGACATGACCTTGCCGCAGGCTGGACCGTTGCAGTGGATCGGTTGGGTATCAGGTGCTAGCAGGCTGCTGAAAGACTCCCCATCTGTTCGGTTTTGTGATTCACTCGTCTCAGGGCCATGAAGTGATTTGCGATGCGTGGACGGGATGATCGGGG
>JAYSWK010000196.1:0-1973 GCA_043718085.1 Rhodobacterales bacterium | reverse complement strand
CCCTCGCAATCGCCAGCCCCGCCCTTGCCGCCGATCTGGTGGTGGGCGTACCAAATTGGCCATCGGTCACAGTCACCGCCAACGTCATCAAAGAAGTGGTCGAGGCGAATCTGGGGCTGACGGTCGAATTGCAGACCGCCACCAACCCGGTGATCTTTGAAGCGATGGACAAGGGATCGATGCAGATTCATCCCGAAGTCTGGTTGCCGAACCAGCAGGGACTTGTCGATCAATATAAGGCCAATGTGGAACTTAACACCCACGGTGCCGCGGCGGTTCAGGGCATTTGCGCGAACAAGGCTGCTGCAGATGCTGGCTTTAAGGACATCAGCGATCTGGCCGACCCCACCAGGGCCGCCCTGCTGGACAGTGACGGCAACGGCAAGGGCGAGGTGTTCATCGGCGCTACCGGCTGGGGATCGACCACGGTCGAGCATGCAAAGGCGCATGGTTACGGCTATGATCAGGTGGTTGATCTGGTCGAACTTGACGAAAGCATTGCCTATGCCCAGCTTGCTGTGGCGATTACGGCGAACAAGCCCTGGGTCGGGTTCTGCTATACACCGCACCATCTGTTCACCTTGCACCCTGAAATGGTGATCCTGACCGAACCTGCGTATGATGCTGCGAAATGGTCGATGGTTCAGCCCGAAACCGACGCGGATTGGTTGAACAAGTCATCCGTCGCGATGGCTTGGCCGACCGCCTACATCCAGCCCGCATTCTCGGTTGGCCTGAATGATACTTCTCCACAAGTGGCATCCATGCTGCGCAACATGGACCTGTCATCGGAGGATCTTGGGGCGTTCTCGTACTCGGTGGTGGTTGACGGCAAGGATGCGGCACAGGCTGCCGCAGACTGGATTGCAGCGAACCCGGACCGCGTCACTGCCTGGTTGAAGTAACCGGCCGCGAAACTTTATGCATTGGGCATGGTGGCGCGCTGCCATGCCCAATGCTCGTTGAACAAAAGGGAAAGTGGGCATGGCTGACCCTGCAATCGAGATGTCTGGCGTCTGGAAAATCTTCGGGACCGCCGAAAAGGCCGCATTCGCGGATGCGAAGGCCGGCGCGTCGAAGGCGGATATTCTGCAACGGCACAAATGTGTCGTCGGGATCGCCGATGCTTCGATTTCTGTGCAGCACGGCGAAATTTTTTGCATCATGGGCCTGTCTGGCAGTGGAAAATCCACCCTGCTGCGCCATGTGAACCGCCTGATCGAGCCGACGGCGGGCGATATCCGGGTTTTGGGGCAAGATGTGCGGGCGCTGTCGCCCAAGGCGTTACGGGAACTGCGCGCCGAACGGATCGGCATGGTGTTTCAGCATATGGCGCTGTTGCCGCACCGCTCGGTTAAAGACAATGTCTCTTATCCGCTGGAATTGCGCGGCGCACCCAAGGCTCTGCGTTGGCGGGTCGCGGCGGAAAAGCTGGCATTGGTTGGCCTGCAAGGCTATGCCGACCGGCTGCCAAAGGAATTGTCGGGCGGCATGCAACAGCGTGTTGGGCTGGCCCGCGCGCTTGCCGCTGATCCGGCGATCCTTTTGATGGACGAGCCGTTTTCGGCGCTGGACCCGCTGATCCGCCGCCAGTTGCAGGATCAGTTTCTGGCGCTGTCGCAGCGGCTGGGCAAGACTACCTTGTTCATCACCCATGATCTGGATGAGGCAATCCGCGTCGGCAGCCGCATTGCGATCATGAAAGACGGGCGCATCGTGCAAACCGGCACGCCGGAAGATATCGTGACCAAGCCCGCCGATGATTATGTGCGGGTGTTTGTACAAAATATCTCAAAGCTGGGCCTGATCACCGCCCGAACGATCATGGATCCGCTGGCATCGGTGCAGGCCACCCGCGCCTTTGATGCAACCTCTGCGCCGCGCGCCACGCCGGGGGCAAATCTTGATACCTTGATCGGGCTGGTCGCAGGCCAGGATCTGCCCGTGGT
This sequence comes from Rhodobacterales bacterium, assembly GCA_043718085.1. Taxonomy (GTDB): domain Bacteria; phylum Pseudomonadota; class Alphaproteobacteria; order Rhodobacterales; family Rhodobacteraceae; genus Stagnihabitans. The sequence goes on along the minus strand of JAYSWK010000196.1, from coordinate 24 downwards.
GATCGACGATGGCGCTTCGGTTGT
>JAYSWK010000195.1:0-4984 GCA_043718085.1 Rhodobacterales bacterium | reverse complement strand
ACCTTTGAAGGCACTGGCAAGCCCGAGCCGCTAAAAGGCGATCTGGCCGGATATTGGTCGCGCCGCATCGACCGCGAGCATCGTCTGGTCTATCGTGTCAAGGACGGCGTGTTGGAAATCCTGTCCTGCCGCTACCACTATCAAGGGTGAACCCCATGTCCCTCCTTTCCCGCCTGTTCGCCAGACCCGCCGCCAAAGCCCCAGAACCTGTCCTGCACAAGGATTTCCGCATCTTCCCCGCGCCGGTCAAAGAGGCCGGGGGCTACCGCATCGCGGCGCGGGTGGAAAAGGACTTCGGCGGCGAGACGAAGGTGCACAACCTGCAACGCGCCGACACGATCCCCTCGCTGGAGGAGGCGACGACATTGACCCTGGCCAAGGCCAGGCAGGCCATCGACCAGTTGGGGGATGCCCTGTTCACCTGACCGCATTTCGCCCAAGAATTTCCGCCAATCTTGTGGTAGCCTGACCAAAGGGTTCAGCACAGAAGGGGGAGTGTCATGACCGTCATGAACGTGGTGCATATGCGCGTGAAACCGGGGATGGAGGCGGAGTATATCCGCATCCATCAGGCGTTCAACGCCAACAGCATGCAGGGCAACCGGAATTTCTGGTTGGTCAGATCGGGCGAGCGCGCCTTCATCGTGATCGGGGAATGGGACAGTCAGGACGACATCGTCGCCGCCCGTCCGGCGATGATCGCCAACCTCGACCGGCTGCGCCCCATCCTGGAGGATCTGGGCGGCGGGCGCGGCGTGACCGAGGCATGGTCCGGCGAGGTTGCCCTGCACCAACACGCCTGACAAGGCACCACATCGCAGCGAGGCCCCTGTGGCCTGTGACTGCACCGAAGGAAAGGCGCTACCGGTGACACGCCGGTAGGTCGGGGGTTGCCCGCGGCCCAAGCCCGACCTGACCGCCCGAAAGCCGCCCCTGAGTCCGCGCCGCCACACATCGGGCACTATATCTAGCGGCTGCACATTCCCTCTGGCCTGTCCCTGTGGATAACCCCTATAGTTGCTACCAATAGCGGGGGCCAACCCCGATACAGGCAAAGAGGGACCAACCCATGCGCTGCCCATTCTGCGGGAATATCGACACTCAAGTGAAAGACTCACGGCCGGCCGAGGATCACGTCTCGATCCGGCGCCGTCGTTTCTGCCCGGCCTGTGGCGGGCGGTTCACCACCTATGAACGGGTGCAATTGCGCGATCTGGTGGTGATCAAATCCAGCGGCAAGCGCGAGGATTTCGACCGCTCGAAACTGGAGCGTTCAATCCGCATCGCCATGCAGAAACGCCCGATCGAGCCCGAACGCATCGACCAGATGATCAGCGGCATCGTTCGGCGGCTGGAGAGCTTGGGCGATACCGACATCCCGTCCAAGACCATCGGCGAGATCGTCATGGAAAGCCTGGCCCGGATCGACACGGTGGCCTATGTGCGCTTTGCCAGCGTTTACAAGAACTTCCAGGCGGCGGATGACTTTGACCGCTTTGTCAGCGAGTTGCGCCCCGGCCAGGTCGAAGAGTAGGATTTGTAGGATGGGCAATTTGCCCATCCGAAGATCGTCCTTACCAATGCCCGGTATTGCCCATGCTGGACCATGGCTCTGCCGGGGCCAGGGACGCCCCAGCCTGCAATATCTCGATCGACACATTGTCGGGGCTGCGCACAAAGGCCATGTGTCCGTCGCGCGGCGGGCGGTTGATCGTGACCCCGGCCTTTTGCAGGGCGGCACAGGTGGCATGGATATCGTCGACCTCATAGGCCAGATGCCCGAAATGGCGGCTGTCCGACGGCAGGCCGGTGTCGCCATCCCAGTTCCAGGTCAGTTCGACCGGGCATTCGGGCTGACCGGGCGGCGCCATGAACACCAGGGTAAAGCGGCCCTTTTCATTCACATAGCGCCGCGTTTCTTCCAGCCCGAGCAGCCTGTAAAAGTCGATGCTCTTGTCCAGGTCCTGAACGCGGACCATCGTGTGAAGGTATTTGACTGGCATGACATTTCCCCTTGTTCGCCCAGATCTGCAAGAGATCAGCCTATCATCTGGACGGCAATGCGCCAGATCAGAAGCGCGATTTCACGCTGAGGCTGATGCCGGCCGACTCGGTGTCATAAATCGCCACATTGCTGACATTGCGCGCAAGATCCAGCGTCAGCACCGGGGAAAATCCCAGATAGGTCATCTCTTGCAATGTGACGTTGATGCTGGCCGCAATCCGACGGTCGAGCCTGCCGTTTGGCGTATAGGGCGAAAGGTCATAATCGGCGACCTTGGCAGACAGCGATGCGCCAAGGCCAAGGCCGGCCACCGGCTTGGCCGCCTGCCATCCAAGCGTCAGCGCCGCCTCGCGGTGATCTGTGCTGATGTCCTGCGATGTGACGCGCGACAGGTTCAGCGCGATCTGCCAATGGTCGCCGCGCGGACCACTGGTGGACAAGGTGCTATCGATGCCAACGTCGTTCGACGATGACACCGGGGCGCCGATGCGGGTCTGCTGCGTCATGTTAATACCGAAAGAGCCGTCGACCTTTTCGCTTAGAGCGCGGTCAAGCGAGATCCCTGCCGTCAGCGTGTCGGACAAATCGGCGCCGCCATACCAGGTGTGCCCGGCCGAAAGCTCGGTTGTCCACTCGCCAAGATTGCCCTTTGCCTTCCGCTGCCAGCCGATCTCAAGACTGCTAAGCGCATAATCCCCATTGCGGGCATCGGGGGCCTGCAGCTGCGCCTCTTGCGACAGGACCACGCCTTGGTGGCTGGCGGCAAAGGTCAGATCCGTCCGCACGCGACCGTCGTCGCCAAGCCTGTAAGTGCCCGAGACCCCGGCACCGTAAGCCAGGCCCGACAAGGCAAGCGCGTCGCCGGACAGGATGAAAGGAATTCCATGGATTACGAACAGCGGGTCCCGCGCCCCCCCGTTCACATTGTTGGAAGGACGGACCGAAGCATCGAATTGCAGACTGACCGGGTTCTGATCGCGGACATAGGCGAAGTCCTGCACGGCTTGGGCCCGTGCACCGGGATTGGGCGCGTTCTGCACGGCCTGACGCAGCCAGTATTGCGCGGGCGTGTGGTGGTTCTGCAGGGACAGCGCCTGCGCCAAGGCTGTCGCAGCACTATAGCGTTGCGCATCCGTGTCCGCCACAGCCCAGGCGGCCCGGGCTGCGGCTTCGCTTGCCGCATACTCACCACGCATCCGCAGGGCCTGCGCCTTCATGATCAGCGCCAGCACGTCCTTGGGGTCGCGCTGCAACAGCGCCTCGGCCACGGCAAGCGCCTGATCGGCAAAGCCATGGTTCAGGGCCTCGATGCCAAATACCCGCATCTGGTCGCCGGTCAGCAATGCCGGCTCTGCCGCCAGGCCGCTGCCCCAAAGGGCAAGGCCCAGCGCCGCCGCTAGAAACCGCATCACGGGCGGTACAGGATGAACCCGCCGGTCTCGCGCACGGTGATGTCATTGACCGACGAGGTGACGACGATCACTCCCACCACTTCATCGGCACCGCTGCCGGAAATGACCGCGTAATACTTGCCGCTTTCAAAGGTTTCATTGGTCCCGCTTACGTTGACCACGCTTTGCAACGAACCCTCGGCCTCGCCATTGTTGTCCAGAACGCCCGGACCGACATGGAACACCATCGTCGGCAATTCGGTCAGGTCAACGTCCGGGGTCTTGTCCGCGTTGATCTCGGCCAGAACGCTGTTTGTGATGTCGTTGCCGTTCAGATCAAAGACGTGCCGGTTGGTGACAGAACCCTGGATCCCGGCCCCGTTTCCGGTCGCCGATTCATCGGGATTGAAGTCATTGAAATCGATGGCCATGGTCATGTCGCCCGTGACCATCTGCATCCCGCCCACGCCATCGAAATCGCGCAAGCCCGAATATTCCCCGTCATACCGCGCCTGACCGCTGGTCGGCAGAACGACCTTGCCTTCCCGGCTGAAGACAAACCCGCCAAAGCCGAAAGGTATGTAGGCGCCGGTCCGCACGATGGCGAAGGAAGATCGCCCCGAGGTCGACACACCATAAAGCGCGCGATACGAAAACTGGTCGATCTGCTGGCCGGTTTGATCGTCCGCATAGGTCGCGTTGGCCTTGTAAACCTGCGCAATGCCAAGCGTCGGCACGGCATTGTCGCGCTTGTAGACATTCGCACCATCGAAGGCCAGGTTGTCGACCGTGAACGTGTCCTTCACCGGGTCATATTTAAAGCCCTCGGCAAAGCCGTTGCCATAGTTGGCGCCCGCGTCCGTGACCTTTTCCTCGGTCCGCGTGATGTCACTGTTCGCCGACGGGTTCACCGTTCCGGGCAGCGACGACACACTGGTGCTGGGATCGCCCGGGTCAACCCCACCGCCACCGCCACCGCTGATCGGGTTGCCATCGCAGGCTGCCACAAGCAGGCAGGCCATCACACTCGTTCTAAATGCCGACATAATACCTCACATGTTTTCGCAAGATTTACCAAGGACTGTGCCGCAAATGTGGCAAAAGGTCAAAAACCAACCCCGAAGTTGCAATTTTCCCTCCCTGCATGATGCAGCCCCGCACCACCGGGCATATGGTGGTTCCGCGTCGTCAAATCGCAATCTATAGTGGTTGACGACTCATCTCGCTGCGAAAGGCCCGTGCCATGCCCCTGACCCAAGACCAGCTCGCCGAAATCGAGGCCGCCCGTGCCACGCCGCGGCCCACCCTGCGCGCCGTGTCCGATGGGATGGAGGCGCATCTGTACCTCGCCCATCCGGTGCTGGATCACGGCTTCATCCGCGTGGTCGATTACATGGGCGATGACAGCGCCATCGTCCAGGCCGCCCGCGTGTCCTATGGCGCGGGCACCAAGCATGTGCAAAACGACGAAGGCCTGATCCGCTACCTGATGCGCCACTGGCACTCGACCCCGTTCGAGATGTGCGAGGTCAAGCTGCACGTCAAACTGCCGGTCTTTGTCGCCCGCCAGTGGATCCGCCACCGCACC
>JAYSWK010000194.1:0-1977 GCA_043718085.1 Rhodobacterales bacterium | reverse complement strand
TTGCCGAACTTGGCGGCTTCATCTTCACCTTCATGGGCGATGGCGCGCCGGGCACGGGCAAGACCACGCTGATCCAGATGATGGCGGGGCTCTTGAACGACTACTGCAAGATCGCAGGCTATCCGTTCCGCTATCAGAACTTCTCCATCGACCAGATCGACAGCTATCAGGGCAAATCGGGTCAAAACGCCAAAGCCTTCATTGACGCAGTTCTGGACCCCACGGTGATCGGCTATGGCACGATCGACGACATCGACCAGGTGGCGGGCAAACGCGGCGACCGCCAGTCAAGTGCCGGTCAACAAGAGGTGACGGCGGTCTTCATGGGGGCCTTCGCCGGGGCGAACACCGTGGTGCGCGGCAATTGCACCTTCGGGATGTTCTCGAATTTCCCCGAGAATGTCGATGATGCCCTGCGCCAGCGGGCCGGGGCGCGGTTTTTGGTCGATGGCCCGCAAAGCCGCGAGGATTACATCGATATCCTGGCACTCCTTCTGGGCAAGAATCATGCGATTCCGGTGGGCGAGGCTGATCTTTTCGCCAGCCAAGAGATCAGACAAGCCGTCAGTGCCAGCTATGCGGGCTACGCCACCCCACATGAGGACGGCTTGCGCCGCGTCTGGGATCAGGTCGCCCGCGACATCGGCACACTGGACACAATCGCCAAGCTTGGCACCTATCTGACGGCGATCAAGGCGGCCGATGCCCGGTTCACCGGCCGGGCGGTCAAGAACATCACCGATGCCGTCAAAGTCCGGGCCATGGATTTCGAATTGCCCGATGACTGGATGGAAAACCCCGATCTTTTCCTGTTCAAACCCTATGATGACAAGCTGGCGATGATCCGGGGCCTGATGCAGCCCATGACGGTCGACATGGTGATCCAGGAAATCAACCGCTACGCCGACAGCGAATTTCGCTATGCCGACAAGTCGGACGAGGTGGCGATCACCACCATGGTCCGCGATTTCAAACGGACCGAAGAGGCGAAAAGGCGCTATCTGGGGGGCAAAAGTGGCTGACCTTTTGCACCTGAACCTTACGAACTCGATCCTGCCCCTTGCGGTGCTGGGTCTGTTGGTTCTCGGGCTGCCTGCTGTGCTGGCCGGCGCCACCCTGTCTCAGGTCAGGTTGGCGTCGGTCATGGTCCTGACCTTTGTGGTGGTTTGCGCCGCCGGGGCCGGGCTCATGGCCGTGCTTAATGCCAAAGTGAACGGCAGCGAATATGGCACATCCTTGCAGATCCTTGCGCGCTCGGCCCCTCTGAGTCTTTTCTGGGGACCACTCCTGGCCCTGGTCTGGCTGATGCGTGCGCAAGGGATCGAACGGCGGCGCGGGCTGTTGATGGGCAGGGGCGGACATGAAACGGCTGATTGAAAAAGGCCTGATGTTCGGCAACCTGATCGAGGTGTCCTCGCCGCAGCTAATTGAGCGCTATAACCGTGCCATGAAGCACCTGACCGGCAAGACCACGGCGCTTGCGGATTTTCACATCGACATTTCGGGCTACTCGCCGGAAATCGGCGATGAGTTGGGGGACGATCTGTACCTCAACCCCAACGGTTGTAACCGGCAGTTCATCTTGCTGACCACCAGCCAGAAGTCGGCACCGCTGCTAAACATCCAGTTCTCCACCTCGCGCGGGATATTGCAGCAGTTTATTGAGACCAACGAGGCGCAGTTGTTTGCCCTCACGGCGCGGGATGCGGTGGCGGGGGAATTGCAGAATTCGGTCTATGAGGTGACCAGCGCGGCCAAGCTGCTGGATATCCGCCGCATCTCCGTCGAGGCCGATACCATCGGCGGGCATGTGGCCGATGCGGGCAAGCTGGCGGTGATGATCGAACGGTTCCGCGGCGAGCCGGACGGCTGGCGCGATGATGTGCTGATCGCGGATATGATTGAATTGGCGAAGAAAACCGGCGATGTGACGCGGGTACCGATCAGCCTGCCGTCGATGACTTTTGAGCAGCCGAA
>JAYSWK010000193.1:0-1979 GCA_043718085.1 Rhodobacterales bacterium | reverse complement strand
ATTTCTTTGATCCGGAAGGGAGCCGCCTTCGTGCTTAATCACATTGGGCTTGAACCTCTCACACCCCTGGGAAACGCCGCGCCGGAAAGCGAAACCATCGGCCCCTTCACCATTACCGAACGGGTCGATACCGCCCTTGCCTCGCTGGCCACAAGGCGGGGCCGCGATGCGGATGTGGCACAGGCGGCCAAAGCCATCGGCGTTCCCCTGCCCAAGCCCGGCCACTATGCCAGGGACAGGCTGGCCGCCTTCTGGCTTGCCCCCGACATGTGGATGGTCGAGGCGCCCTTTGCCACCCATGAGGACATCCGCGCCCATCTTCTGACCGCGTTTCAGGACGCAGCCTCGATCACCGAACAGACCGATGCCTGGGAGCGGTTTGATCTGACCTCGGATGCGCTGCCGGCGCTGATGGAGCGGCTGTGCAATGTTGACCTTGCCGCCGCGCCGAACGGCCACGCCACGCGGACGGTCATCGACCATCTGGGTTGTTATCTGATCAGGCAATCGGCAACCGGGATCACCCTTTATGGCCCGCGCTCCTCGGCCCGGACCCTGCACCACGCCTTGATCATCGCGGCCAGGTCGCTTTCGTAATTGACCTTTTGGAAATACTCCCGCCAGAGGCTACAACACTTGCTGTTGCATAATTTTTCCCCATAGTGAAAATGAGGGGAAATTTGCGAGGCACGTGATGACCGACGAAGCCATTCCGCTGATCCCGCGCGGCAAACCTGCGTTCGATCAGGATCCGCACCGGGTGCGCGATATCACCGAACGCAATCTGGAAGCCGCCATCGGCCGCGAAGTGCGCAATTTCCGCCGCCAGCAGGGCCTGACCGTGGCCGATCTGGCGCAGATCACCGGCCTTTCCATCGGCATGCTCAGCAAGATCGAAAACGGCATCACCTCGCCGTCGCTGACCACGTTGCAGGTCCTGTCCCACGCCTTTTCGGTCCCGGTCACCGCATTTTTCAAAAGCTATGAGGAACGTCGCGAGGTGCAACACGTCAAGGCCGGCGACCATGTCGAGATTGAACGGCGCGGCACAAGGTCGGGGCACCAGTACAACCTTTTGGGCCATATCGGTTCGAACTCGTCCGGTGTCGTGGTCGAGCCCTATCTGATCACCCTGACGACCGAAAGCGACACGTTCCCGGCGTTTCAGCACGAGGGGCTGGAGCTTTTGTACATGCTGGAAGGCGAGGTGACCTATCGCCATGGTGACCAGCTTTTCCATCTTTGCCCCGGCGACAGCCTGTTTTTCGATGCCGATGCCCGGCATGGACCCGAGGTGCTGAACGTGCTGCCCGCGTGCTATCTGTCGGTGATCGCTTACCCGCAGGGCTGAGGGTCGGACGGGGATCATGCCGTCTTGGACGCGCACCATCCTTTTTCTTCCCCCGATATGCCCAAAGCATATCGGGGACGCGCCTGACCGCCCCCCGGTCCGGCGCGTCCCCTTTGCCTTGGCGGTCCAAGTCCCGCCTCCCTTGCCTTGCGCATTCGCGCTGCGGCAATCGGTCCGATCAGGGCTCCGCTGGAGCCCCGATCAGGCGGTCCTCTGGGCGCTTTTGGGCGGGACGGGACAGACCCTAGCCGACGTCGTGCCGCCAGGTTTCCCACCGGATGCGGGCCTGTTTGTAGGCGTCGAAAATCGCCATGGCCCAGACGAACAGCCCGCCCGCCAGTTTGCCGATGATCGAGGCATCGGCTGCAGCCGTCTTGAGGGTGAAGGCGCCCAAGAGCAGGGCGAAGAACAGGAAAGTCAGCCCGCGCATCGGCTGGCGGTTCCAGACCTGACCCGAGCCCAAAAGCAGGATGGCCGAGGCCAGAACCAGATAGGGACTGGCGGGGCGGGGATCAGGCATTCGGGGCCTCGCTAAAGCGGGATGAGTTTGCATGGAATCGAAAAACGCTGCCTCTCGCATTCGCTCGAACGCGCATTTCGATGAGTTTGTTTCCATGAAACCTCATCC
>JAYSWK010000192.1:0-1986 GCA_043718085.1 Rhodobacterales bacterium | reverse complement strand
CTGTCGCGTCAGTTTGATCGGTCTGTTCTGCGCTCATGCCACGCAGTCTAGGCGCGCAGGCGACAAGGCTCAAGCACGGGCGCTCAGCCCACTGCCATCGCAGAAAGAAGCGAGCGGAAAAGCACCGATCCGTCGGTGCCGCCCTGAACCGTCTCGACCATGCGCTCAGGATGCGGCATCATGCCAAGCACGCGGCGGTTTTCCGACAAGACCCCGGCAATATCGGCCATCGCCCCATTCGGGTTTTGGACATAGCGAAAGGCAATGCGATCTTCGGACTGCAACCGGGCAAGACCTTGGGCATCAATGGTGAAATTGCCATCGTGATGCGCAATGGGAACCCTGATCTGCTGCCCCTTTTGCCACAGGGCCGTGAAGATGCTGGCCGATGTTTCCACTTTAAGATCAATAACTTTACCGACGAACTTAAGGCCGGAATTGCGCATCAGCGCACCGGGAAGCAGGCCGGTTTCGGTCAGAATCTGAAAGCCGTTGCAAATGCCCAGAACGTAGCCGCCGCGGGCGGTAAAGTCCTTGACCGCCCGCATGATCGGCGATTGCGCGGCAATCGCCCCGCAGCGCAGATAGTCGCCGTAAGAAAAGCCGCCCGGCAAACCGACAATATCGGTCCCATCGGGCAAATCGGTGTCTTTGTGCCAGACCCGCACCACGGTCGCGCCGGCCTGCTCAAAGGCGACAGCAAGGTCGCGATCGCAGTTCGACCCCGGAAAGGTGATCACAGCGGCTTTCATCGGAGACTCCTTGGGCAGCTCTGGGATAGCCGCGTCCTAGCCTAATGTCTGGGATGGTTCCAGAGGCCTGTTGCCGTGCTGGTCCAAATTTGGGACACTCGCAGACCAATGGCCGCCCCGCGCGACGCTGGTAACACTGTGCAAGCAGGCACTGTTGCCGGTGTTCAGACGATCTCGATCGAATATTTCTCGATCACGGTGTTGGCCAGCAGCTTTTCACACATCGCCCTGACCTCCGCCGCGGCGGCTTTGGAGTCCTTCGCGGTCAGGTCCAATTCGATCACCTTGCCCTGACGCACCCCCTCGACCCCGGAAAAACCGAGGGTGCCAAGCGCATGACGCACGGCTTCGCCTTGCGGGTCAAGGACGCCATCCTTCAGCATGACATGAACGCGGGCTTTCATCGGGTGACTACCTTTTGCAAACAGTCTGGATCATCGACGATCTATCGGTTCCCACCCGGAAGGTGAAGTGGCGAAATTTCCCGCTGTGGATTGCGGTGCCAAGGTCGCTTTGTCATTCGGGTGCAGGTCGGGCAATTTGACTGCACGCGCGATGATGTCATGATGATCCCGAAGGTTGTTGCTGAGTTTCTGGAGGCTGGCTGATGTACCGTTTTCTGACCCTCGTATTTTCGATTTTGCTGCTGAGCGGTGTCGCAGCCGACGCCGCGCCCTACCCCGATCACGCGGACGTTTATGTCAACGATCTGGCCGATGTCATGGCGCCTGCCTCGGTTGCCCAGTTACAGGGCGAGTTGGCGAAACTGAAGTCAGAAACCGGCGTTGAAATGACCCTGCTGACCATTCCGTCGCGCGGCGACTATGACGACAGCCCGTCGATCGAAGCGTTTGCCACCGGGGTGTTCAACGGCTGGGGTGTCGGGCGGGCCAAATTCAACGACGGGATTTTGGTCTTGATCGCCGTCGAGGACCGCGAGATGCGGATCGAACTGGGCGCTGGTTATGATCAGGGCTATGATGTTTTGGCCCAGGATATTGTCAATCGCTGGTTCCTGCCGGAATTCAAGAAAGACAACATCGCCGCAGGGATTGATGCAGGGATGACGCAAACCATCACCAAGATTGCCCGCCGACACGCCGAGGGACTGCCGGCTGAGGTTTCGTCGGCGCCATCGCAGAGCGGGTTCGATCGGTTTTTCCCTTGGGTTTTCGGGGCAGTTGCTGCGGCAATCGTCGGCTCGGGGATGTTCGGGCAACGTCTGTCGGACTGG
>JAYSWK010000191.1:0-5016 GCA_043718085.1 Rhodobacterales bacterium | reverse complement strand
TCGGGGATTGCCGCCAGAGCGTCTGGTGTCAAGGGTTTCGGCCCATTGGCCAGCACCGCCGCAACCCCGCCTTTGCGATCCGCCGCGATCTGCAGAATTTCCGAAAAGCTGCGCATGTCCGCCCCCCATCTGCTGCCCAAACGTGCCAGATGCCACCCGATGTGGCAAGCGCATGCAGGCGGGGGCTTGACGCGGCCCTGCGGCAGCGCCAGAACCCTGCCCACATAACCCGCAACCGGGCGCTTCGTAGGCGCCAAACAGATGAGGTGGACCAGATGTCCCAAATCTCCCTGACGTTTCCTGATGGCAACAAGCGCGACTATGCGGCGGGCGTCACTGCGGCCGAAGTGGCCATGTCCATCGCCCCGGGCCTGGCCAAAAAGGCCATCTCGGCCACGGTGAACGGCCAGCATTTCGACCTGGCCTGGCCGATCACCGCCGATGCCAGCATCGCCATCCATACCCTTGCCGATGACGCGCAGGCGTTGGAGCTGATTCGCCACGACTGCGCCCATATCATGGCCCGCGCCGTGCAAGAGCTGTGGCCCGAGGTCAAGGTCACCATCGGCCCGGTCCGCGACCAGGGCTGGTTTTACGATTTCGACCGGGTCGAGCCCTTTGCGCCCGAAGACCTTGGTGCCATCGAAGCGCGGATGAAACAGATCATCAACGCCCGCGAACCGGTCCGCACCGAACTGTGGGACCGTGCCAGGGCGATCAAATTCTATCAGGACAAGGGCGAGCCGTTCAAAGTCGAGCTGATCAACCGCATTCCTGCCGGCGAAGACCTGCGGATGTATTGGCATGGGACCTGGCAGGATCTGTGCCGCGGCCCCCATCTGGCCCATACCGGCCAGGTGCCCGCCGATGCGTTCAAGCTGACCCATGTCGCCGGGGCCTATTGGCTGGGCGATGCCAGCCGCCCGATGTTGCAGCGCATCTATGGCCTGGCCTTCCGCAACCGCGACGACCTCAAGGCCCATCTGACCATGCTGGAAGAGGCCGCCAAGCGCGACCACCGCAAGATCGGCCGCGAGATGGAGCTTTTCCATCTGCAGGACGAAGCACCCGGCATGGTGTTCTGGCACCCGAATGGCTGGCAGATCTGGCGCGGGCTTGAGGATTACATGCGTGGTCGGCTGCGCCAGTCCGGCTACAAGGAAATTCGCACCCCCCAGGTCGTCGACCGCGTGCTTTGGGAACGTTCGGGCCATTGGGAAGCCTACCGCGAGAACATGTTCATCGTCGAAGTGGACGAGGACGGCGCCAAGGAAAAGCGTATCAACGCGCTGAAACCGATGAACTGCCCTTGCCATGTGCAGGTCTTCAACCAGGGCCTGAAAAGCTACCGCGACCTGCCGTTGCGACTGGCCGAATTCGGGTCATGCCACCGCTACGAAAGCTCGGGCTCGATGCACGGGCTGATGCGGGTGCGCGGCTTTACCCAGGACGACGCCCATATCTTCTGCACCGAGGATCAGATCGGATCGGAATGCGAAAGCTTCATCAGACTGCTCGCCTCGGTTTACAAAGACCTTGGCTTTGACGGGTTCGAGATCAAGTTCTCGACCCGCCCGGATGTCCGCGTCGGGTCGGATGAGACATGGGACAAGGTCGAAGGCATGCTTGAGGCCGCCATCAAATCCGCTGGGGTGCCCTATGAGGTTGATCCGGGGGAAGGTGCCTTTTACGGCCCCAAACTCGACTTCAAGCTGACCGACGCCATCGGGCGCAAGTGGCAATGCGGCACGTTCCAGGTCGATCCCAATACGCCAACCCGGCTGGGTGCCGAATATGTTGGTGAAGACGGCGCCAAGCACCGGCCCTACATGCTCCACCGTGCCATTCTGGGGTCGTTCGAACGCTTCATCGGCATTCTGATCGAAAACTATGCCGGCCGCCTGCCCTTTTGGCTGGCCCCGCGCCAGGTTGTCGTGGCCTCGATCGTGTCGGACGCCGATCCTTTCGTGCACGAGGTGACCAACGCGCTGAAAAAGGCAGGCGTGCGGGCCGAGGCGGACGCGCGCAACGAAAAGATCAACTACAAGGTCCGCGAGCATTCCTTGGGCAAAGTTCCCGTGATCCTGGCCATCGGCATGAAAGAGGTCGAGGAGCGAACTGTTTCAGTGCGCCGTCTGGGCGAGAACCGCACCGAAAGCATGACACTGGATCAATCCCTGGACGAGCTTGGTTTTGCGGCCCTGCCCCCGGCGGGCCACCGACCCTAAACCTTTGAAATAAAAATAAACCCCGCTACATTGCACTGCGGGGTTTGGTCTTTGCCCCCCAAGACCTGCCTCAAGATTTTCCTTGATTTGCTCACGCTGACGTGCCCCACATCGTCGTGACTGGCGCGTGATCACGCAATTCCAATATGGTCCACCTGCCGACTACGGCATTCATTATGACCAACTGAAAGGGATCAACATGTCAGCTCATATGACGTCTTTTGCAATTGCAGGCGCCTTGGCCGCGGCTTTGGCCGCACATGCCACCACGGCTGCTGCCGAAACGAAAATGGAAAAATGCTTTGGCGTGGCACTTGCCGGGAAAAACGATTGCGCGGCCGGGGCAGGGACGACCTGCGCAGGCACCTCCAAAGTCGACTATCAGGGCAACCAGTTCAAACTGGTCCCCGAAGGCACCTGCCTGACGATGGACTTGCCCGCCGCGATGGACGGCTCGACCCGTACGGGATCGCTGACCGCGCTGGATCGCGACCTGGCGGAAAGCTGACGCACTTTGTCCCTTCCGGTCCGTCGGAGGGGACCTTAACCCGAGGCCAATATGCGCGATACGCCCCAGCCCACCTTGCCCCCCCGGCCCGGCGTAGGGTTCAAGCCGGAACATTTCACTTCCATCCCTGCCGAATCCGTTGCGATCGGCTGGCTGGAAATTCATGCCGAAAACTACATGGGCCAAGGCGGGCGTCCCCTGGCCCAATTGCGTCATCTGGCCGAGCGTTTACCGATCTCGGTGCATGGCGTCGGCCTGTCGATCGGTGGCGAGGCGGCACTTGACCGCGCGCATTTGGCCAAGCTGCGGCATCTGTGCGATTGGCTGAAACCCGCAAGCTTTTCTGAACACCTTGCCTGGTCCACCCATGACGGGGCCTATTTCAACGACCTTCTGCCGCTGCCCTATACCCAGGCCACGCTGGCCCGCGTCTGCAGCCATGTGGCCCAGGTCCAGGATGTTCTGGGCCGGAAAATGCTTTTGGAAAACCCGTCAAGCTATCTGACTTTCAGCGAAACCGAGATGTCCGAGGTCGAGTTTCTGACCCAGATCGCCACCCGCACGGGATGCGGCCTGCTTTTGGATGTGAACAACGTCTTTATCTCGGCCACCAATCTTGGCTTTTCCGCCGCCGATTTCCTGCAGTCATTTCCACTGGATCTGGTGGGCGAGATCCATCTGGGTGGCCATGATGTGGATCAGGACGAGGCGGGCGCCCCGCTTTTGATCGACAGCCATGCCCATGAGGTGGCGGATCCGGTTTGGGACCTTTACCGTGCGGTCGTGATGCGCGGTGGGGCCAAACCCACGCTGATCGAATGGGACAACGCGGTGCCCGGCTGGGCCGTTCTGGCCGCCGAAGCCGCCCGTGCGGCGCGGGTTCTGGATCAAGTCCGATGAGCGAGGCCACTTTCGCAGCCGCCCTTCTCGATCCCGGACTTCCGGTGCCGGATGGCCTTGTGCGCCCGGACGGCCAGCCTGCCCAAAAGCGCTTTGCCGTCTATCGCAACAATGTCGCCATCGGGCTGACCGAGGCGCTGGAGACGGGCTTTCCCGTCACCCGCAAACTGGTGGGTGCCGCGTTCTTCGCCGCCATGGCCGGGGTCTTTTTGCGTGGGCATCCGCCGCAGGGCCGGATCATGATGCTTTATGGCGCAGATTTCCCGAATTTCCTGACCTCGTTTGTCCCCGCAGCCAGCCTGCCCTATCTGCCCGATGTGGCCCGGCTGGAACAGGGCTTGCGCGAAAGCTATCACGCCGCCGACGCCCTGCCCCTGCCTCCGCAAAACCTGGCGGCACTGCCCGAGGCACGGCTTTTGACCGCCCGGCTGACCCTGGCCCCCGCCTTGCGCCTGATCCGGTCTGACTGGCCCATCCACGGCATCTGGCGCGCCCAATGCCAGGACGGGCCCGCACCCCGCCCGGGCGGCGAGGATGTCTTGATCCTGCGCCCGGAATTCGACCCCGCCCCTCACCTGCTTCCCCCCGGCGGCGGCGCCTTCATGTCCGGCCTGCTGACAGGGGCAAATCTGGCCGGGGCGCTTGCCGCCGCCCCGCCCGAATTTGATCTGGCCCACCTCTTGGCCCTGCTTCTGAACGGCAAGGCGATCACCGGGATCGCGTCATAGACCCGCGCCGCCCAGCCGCTTTGTGACCTTCCGCGCGGCTGACCCGGCCAAACAAAACCCGGATTTCAAACCAGGACCCCCGCGCTTTCGCCAATTTTTCCGCCAAAACCCGTCCGTCCCGCCCGCCCAGCCCGTGTTCGCGCTTGATTTTCGCTTAACCTTTGGCATGATTTGCCCAGTGACGCTTTCTGACCGCCTCCCGACGTGAAGGCCTTGGAAGTAGGGCGCACGGCCGGGGGCAATCTCGCCCTCGGATGGGTTGAGCAAGGAGAGACGGCATGCCGACCGGCACCGTGAAATGGTTCAATTCCACCAAGGGTTACGGGTTTATTGCACCCGACACCGGTGGCAAGGATGTCTTCGTTCATATTTCGGCGGTGGAACGCGCCGGGCTGAAGGGGCTGAACGACAACCAGAAGATCGCATACGAGCTGCAATCCGGTCGGGATGGCAAGGAAAGCGCGGGCGATCTGCGGCTGCTCTAGGTGGTCAGGGCGGCCTCGACCGCCTCGTCCCAGCCGATGAACCAACTGGAACCGTCCCGGATCACGGGGCGCTTCATCACCGTTGGCTGTGCGGCAATCTGCGCCTCGGGTTCGCTTTCCCGCAGAAAGGGGCTGAAACTACGGTAGGTCGTGGATTGCTTGTTGAC
>JAYSWK010000020.1:0-2527 GCA_043718085.1 Rhodobacterales bacterium | reverse complement strand
GGACGCGTTCATCTGATCACCGCGCACCGAGCGAACAATGGAGCCGCGCTGCCCTATGAGGGTGGCGCGGCCTTTTCTTGCGCAGATTCAGATGGCTGCGTGGCGAGATGGGCGGGGAAGCAAACGCACCTCTGACATCAAGGCGATCAGAATTTCGATGTGACGGGTCACGGAATAGCTGGCCTCGCCCGATTTGCGGGTCTGTTCCAGAAGCTCTTCCTCGCTGAGCAGCCGGCGCACGGCGCGATCAGGCGTGAGGTGAGTGTCCAGCAGGCGGCGCAGGTCGCGGTCGCGGCGATAGTCGGCCAGGCCACAACGGGCGGCGCGGATCAAAAGCTGCGGACGGCGCAGATCGGCGAGCAGGGCGCGAAAGTCGGTCATCGGGGTCTCCATTCAAACGACTCGCCCATCATGCCTCAACACAACCTGGCGTTGCGAAATCGCCGTTTCGTCCGCACGCTCCTTTCCGCTTTGTTTAGGAAATATCTACAATTCTTGGAAAAGCCATAATTGTTAAGGAAAGAGTAACGAATGCCACTCAGGGTTGCGAAAGTTCTGGAACGGAACGATTGCCGTGTCATATATTTGCAGGTGCCGACCCCATGCAACCGCAACTGAGCCCTGATTTCGAGCTGCCAGATTGGGTCCCCGACGCGGTGCGCCTGTATCTGGATCACACCGAAGACGGGCTGTCGCTGCGGGCCCTGGCGCGCCGGGATGGCCGTCATGCCTCGACCGTGATGCGCCAGGTGCGGCGCTATGAAACCCGCCGCGACGACCCCCTTTTGGACGAGGCGCTGCAAGCCTTGTCGCGCCATTCCACGGCCACGACGCCGGGCCTGCCCAAGGGCGGGGGCAGGCCCATGGCCCAGGACGGGGCCGGGTGTTCCGGCGACCCGCATTTCCCCCAGACCGAATCAGACCAGAAGGACGCCAAGCCCATGTCGGCACCCCTGCGCCATACCCCCAAGACGATCGACGAAGCCACCATCCTCAGCGAGGGGCGGCGCATCCTGCGGCGCCTTGCCGAGCCTGGATCGGTGCTGGCCATTGCGCCGGATATGGAGAAGGCTGTTGTGATGCGCGAATTCCCCGATGGGCGCAGCGCCAGAACCGGCGTGGTGGAACGCGCCGTGGCCCAGGCTTTCGCGCTGAAGGACTGGATCGTGTGCCGCAAATCGGGACGGATCGCGAGTTACGAATTGTCCGCGACGGGGCGTTCGGCGCTGAAGCGGATGATCGAGGATGAGGAGGCGGGGCGTCTGGGCATGGCAGAGGCGGCAATGCCTTTTGCCGCCCAGCACGGCGAATGGGAACCGCGCGCGTTGCCGGGCAGCGAGGGCAAGACGCGGGTGCGTTATAACCTGGCCGAAAGCCCCGTGGCGGTGCTGGGGCGGCGGCGCGACAAGGACGGAAAGGTCTTTCTGGAGCCTGAACTGGTGGAGGCGGCCGAGCGTTTGCGGGAAGATTTCGAGCTGGCGCAGATGGGGCCGCGCGTGGCGCAGAATTGGGACCGGTTCCTGACCGCCGGGGACCGTGGCAGTTTCCACAGTGACAGCGGCGGGGCCCAGGGGCCGCGCGCGGCGCGTGACCGGGTCGCCATGGCGTTGCGTGATCTGGGGCCGGGTCTGGGGGATGTGGCGCTGCGGGTCTGCTGTTTTCTGGAAGGGATCGAGGCGGCCGAGCGCCGGATGGGCTGGGCCGCGCGGTCGGGCAAGATCGTGCTGCGCATCGCCTTGCAGCGTCTGCGGCGTCATTACGACGAGACCTATGGCCGCGCCGGGCCCTTGATCGGGTAACGTCGGGTGGTCCCGGGACGCGGACTGATTGGTGCCGCGCCCAACGGGTGGATTGACGCGGGCCGGTCGGGGCGGTTTAGTGCCGCCGATGACACCACGTTCGGAAATTCATGACCGCTTGGCCGCCTCGTTACGCGAGGCGCGCAAGGCGCGTGGCCTGTCGCTGGACGCGGTGGCCAAGTTGTCGGGCGTCAGCCGGTCGATGGTCAGTCAGATCGAGCGCGGCGAAAGCTCGCCCACCGTCGCCACATTGTGGAACCTGACCCAGGCGTTGCAGGTCGATTTCGCGGGATTGCTGGAGGGGCGCACGGCCCCCGGCATTCACGTCGTGCGCGCCGAGGCCGCACCGATCATCGCCGGGCGGGGCCGTGATCTGGTCATTCGCATCCTGTCGCCCGCCGAAGCGGTCGGCGAGCATGAGGTTTATGATCTGGCCTTTGGCCCGGCAGGGGAATTGCTTTCGGACCCGCATTCGGCCGGCTGCCGGGAAAGCCTGACCGTGATCGACGGCCATTTCCGCGTGGTTTCGGGCGAGGAGGAGAGCCGGTTGGGTCCGGGGGACACGGCGCGTTATCCGGCCGACCGTCCGCACGAGATCCATGCCGAAGGTGGTGCGGCGCGGGCCATCCTGATCGTGCAGGACAGTTGAGATCCTGGGGGCTGGCCCCCAGGATCCGATGGATATGACCCCCAGAGTATTTACGCCGATGTGAAGGGGCCCCGATGTG
>JAYSWK010000190.1:0-12791 GCA_043718085.1 Rhodobacterales bacterium | reverse complement strand
TCGTGGGAGGCGTTGTGCAACGCGGCCTATACCCTGTCGCCGGTTGAAGAAATCCTGATCGACCTGTCGCGTTACGCCCTGACGGCAACCACGGGCATGATCTATTTCCAATTGGAGGCGATTGGCACGGGTGTGCAGCTGTCCGCGGCCCGTTTTGCCACGCCGGGCACAATCAACCGCGAGGTCAAGCTTTGCCTGTCAATCACGACGTTCAAGCGTGAGGCCGAGGTCGAGAACACGGCGCGGCGCATGGCGGCCTGGTTCAAGACCGCCGATTTTGCCGACCAGATGCACCTGAACATCGTCGACAATGGCAACAGCGCCAATATCCTGGAAAGCGACAAGATCACCCGCATTCCCAATGCCAATCTGGGCGGTGCAGGCGGCTTTACGCGCGGTCTGATCGAGGGCGAGAAGGCGGGCTACAGCCATGTGCTGTTCATGGATGACGACGCCTCGATCCCGATGGAAGCCCTGCACCGGGCCTATGCGTTCCTGACCTTGTCCAAGGACCGCAAGGCCGCCGTTTCGGGTGCCATGATCAGCAATTCCGACAAATGGCGCATGTGGGAAAACGGCGCGATCTTTGACCGGTTCTGCCGCCCGCAATTCAGCGGCGTGGATCTGCGCGAATGGACCGAGGTCATGGCGATGGAATTCGTCTCGGCCAGCAGCCGCAGCAACAAGATGTATGGTGGCTGGTGGTTCTTTGCCTTTCCGGTCAGCGAAGTGACGCAATATCCGTTCCCGTTCTTTGTGCGCGGCGATGACATCAACTTTTCGCTGGCCAATGATTTTCACATCACGACGCTGAATGGCGTGGTCTCTTTCGCCGAGGATTTCAGCGACAAGGAATCGCCGATGACGCTGTATCTGGATCTGCGCAACCATTTTGTCCAGCATCTGACGCTGGAAAAGATGGAAATCGGGCCGTGGAACATCGCCAAGATCGGCATCGGCTTTTTCGCGCGCAATGCGGTCAAGTTCCAGTACGAGACGGTCGATGCCCTGTTGATGGCCTGGAATGACGTGCTGAAAGGGCCGGAATTCTTTGCCGAGAACGCCGATGCCGTGGCCCAGCGTGCCGCCGTCAAAGCGATCTACAAACGCGAAAGCTGGACGACGGCTGCCGAATTCAATCTGAACGCGCGGCCCAAACGAAAACTCGGCCGGCTGCGTCATCAGTTCTATCGCCTGACCCTGAACGGCCACCTTTTGCCCTTTTACAATCTGTGGGGCGACCGGGTTGTCATGGAGCCGCGCGAGCGCAACAGTTTCGACCGGGTCTGGGGCGCGTCACGGATCACCTATCTGAATGCGACCCGGTCCAAGGCCTATATGGTGCAACAATCCAAAGTGCGGTTCTTTGCGCAATGTTTCCGTCTGTTGGGGCTGACCCTTCGGCTTTGGGTCGGCTATGGCGCGCTGCTGGCAAAATACCGCAAGGGCTACGGCGAAATTGCGACGCCGAGCTTCTGGCGGCGGGTGCTGAACCTGACCAAACCCGCTGCAAGCGATGCGGCCAAAAGCTGAGATCCCCGGGCCAAGGGGCGCAGCACCAAAGGAAGCAACATGACCATATCGCTTGTCCTGCACATAGGTGACCCCAAGACCGGGAGCTCTTCGATCCAGGAGGTGTTGCGCCATGGTCTGTGGGATTGCCCGACGGTGACGCTGGCCTATCCCGAGCAGCTGAATTCCTTTCCGCTGGCCAATGCCGTGTCGGACCCCAAGCAGGCCGATCAGCGGGCTGATCGCTGGGGCAAGCTGGCCGATTGGCTGCGCGCCGGGCAGGCGGATGTCGCCGTCGTGTCGGCCGAACAATTCTTTCGCGTCGATCCCAAGGCCCTGTTGGACACGCTGAATGAATTCCTGCCCGAATATGTCGCGGACCTGCGGATCATCGCCTATGTCCGCCCCCATGCCAGCCGCCTGGTTTCAGCCTATATGCAGCGCAGCAAGGCGGGGCTGTTTCAGGGCGACATGCAGACGTTCTTTGACCGCACCCAGGCCGAGCACCTTTTGCATTTCGCCCCGCGTTTCGAGCGGTGGCGGGCGACTTTTGGTGCGGCTTTCACCCTGCGTCCGATGATCCGCGCCCAATTGCGCGATGGTGATGTCGTCGCGGATTTCATGGATTTTGCGTTGAACGGCGCACCCTTCAGCCTGCGCGCCGGGGTCGAGGTCAATGCCTCTTTGCCGCTGGAACATCTGGTGGGTCTGCGCGAGGTGCAGGCCGTGCTGAAGCGCAACAAGATCGCCGCTGGAACACGCCATTCCGTGGGTGACCATATCAGTCGCAGCCTGGCCCGGATGCAGCCGGGTGCCGGGACCAAATTGCAGTTCAGCCAGGCGCTGTACCAGGACATTCGGGCCTATGCCCTGGACGATGCCAAGGCGCTGGACCGCGAATTCTTTGACGGGCAGCCCCTGATGGCGCAGGCGCTGGAAGCGGCGGCCGGGGATGCGGCCCCGACAGCCCAGGTGGACGCAGCTTCGGTGCATTACAGGGATGAGGTCATCCGATCCCTGCGCCAGAAGGGACGGCAGCTGGTGGCCCTGTTCAAAAAGCGCCCTTCGGCCTGGACCATCGTCTTTGAACGTGACATCGGCCAAAGACCAAGCGACGATGGCAAGGCCCTGCCGCCGCAGATCCGCACCCATGTCGAAAAAGTCAACGCCGTCCTGACCGAGACCGCGCGCCTGATCTGCGATCTGGGCGAGGACAAGCCGCTGTGACCGGGCCCGCGGTGACGCCACGCCTGGTGCTGCATATCGGGGATCCAAAGACCGGCAGTTCCTCGATCCAGTGGGTTCTGTTTGGCAAGGGATGGCAATGCGACACGTGCAGTCTGGAATATCCCGACAGCCTGAACGCCTATTCCCTGGCCAAGGCGCTGGGCCGTGGGGCACCAGAGGGCCAGGCCGATGCCAGGTTCAGACCTGTTGCCCGTTGGCTGGCAAAGTCGCAGGCGGATGTGGCAGTGATCTCGGCGGAAACGCTTGCCCTGTTGGACCCCAAAGTGGTCGCGGCGGCGGTGGACCGCTATTTCCCCGAACACGGTGCCGGGATGCAGGTCGTGGCCTATGCGCGCCCGCATGTCAGCCGCATCCTGTCGGCCTATGCGCAACGCACCAAGGTCGGCCGGATCCACACCAGTCTGGAGGCGTTTCTGGCGGCGGCACGTCCCAGGAAGCTGATGACGTTCCATGACCGTTTCGACAAATGGCGCAAGGTCTTTGGTGACCGGTTCCTGCTGCGCCCGATGGAACGCCAGGCCCTGCGCGACGGCGATGTCGTGGCCGATTTCCTGGGCATCGCCTTGGACAAAGCCCCCTTCCGCCTGCTGACGCCGACGCAAGTGAACAGCTCGATGTCCGTCGAGGCGCTGGCTGGCCTGCGGGTGGTTCACGATGTCCTGGAGAATTTCGCCCTGGGTGGCAACACGCAACATGCGATCGGCGCCAGGATCAATGATCTGGTGGCCGAGGCCGGGGGCGCGGGCACGAAACTGCGCCTGAGCCAGGCCATGTACGACAGGGTCTGCACCGTTTGCATCGGCGATGCCGAACTGCTGGACCGGGATTTCTTTGGCGCGCCCGTCATGACAGGGGCGTTGCAGAATGCGGCAAAAGACGCCCTGGCCACAGCGCAGGACTGGAGCGCCGAGTCCTTTTTCCCCGAGGCGGTGCTGAAGGATTTGCGCAAGCATGCGCGCCGTCTGGGACGGAATTTCCAGACGCATCCCGGTATCTGGGAAACCGCTCAGCGCCGCGAAAGGGGCTTTGCCTCGGAACTGGATGACGAAGAACCGATTTTGGCAGAAGCACTTGGCGTGATCAGCCAGGTCGATGAGATCCTGGCCGGTATCGTCGCGCTGTTGATCGCAAGACCAAGCCCGCCTGTCGCCTGATCCGTGCCGCCGAAGTGAAAGAAATGCCGTGCTTGCATCCGATGCCCAGACGTCAAACCAAGCGCCAGACCCCGTTGGAGAATGCAGATGACGAAAGTGGTTTTTCACCTTGGCGACAAGAAGACGGGCTCGACCGCAATTCAGACCACCTTGGCCAGCAAGTCCTGGACCTGTGCCAGCGTGACGCTGTTGTATCCCGGCAAGGACCGCATCAGCCATATCGCTTTGGCGAAGGGCCTGCTGAACAAGGGCGCGACCGAAATGGCCGCAACCCGCTTTGACGAGGTGGCCAACGAGATCCGGGCGATCAAGCCCGACGTTGCCGTCATCTCGGCCGAGGATTTCGAGGATGTCGGCCCGGACGCGCTGAAAGATGCGGTGCTGAAGCACATGCCCGAATTTGCCGATGATGCGCGCTATATCGCCTATGTGCGCCCGCATGTCGATCGCGTGGCGTCATCCTATGCCGAGCGCGTGAAGGCGAGCGGGTTCAAGGGGTCGATGGACGATCTTTACGCGAAATTCAAGGAAAAGGGGACGCTGGCCTATGCGCCACGTTTCCTGAAATGGCGCGATGCCTTTGGTGACGCTTTTGTGTTGCGCCCGATGATCCGCGACCGGTTGCACAAATCCGATGTCGTGCAGGACTTTTTGCAATTCAGCCTTGGCACCGACGATTTCACGGCGGAAATTCCACCCAACGCCAACGAGTCGGTTTCGCTGGAAAACCTGGCCGTGCTGAATGAAATGCAAATCGCCCTGAAGCCCGATGACGGCCTGCGCAGCGACCTTGCACCGGCCTTCTGTCGCTATATCGCCCGGCACATGAACCAATCCACCGACATCAAGGGCACCAAGGTGCAATTCCACCGCAGTCTGGCCGAGACAATGGTGGCGGAATGCGCCCAGGATGCCATGGCGCTGGACGCCGCGTTCTTTACCGGCACGCCCATGCTGGACGCGCTGAACGCCGCACCGGCCAAGGCGGTTGAGCAGCCGCAATCGGTGCGGCTGGAAGATCACTACAGCGCGCGCGAGCAGTTCCTGATCAGGCTATGGGCCGAGCAAACCCGCAGTTTCGTCAAGGCCGACCCGCTCGTCTGGGCCAGCATGCTGCGCGACGAACAGCGCGAATGGGTGACGGGCACCATTGGGGGCAAGCCGGGCGCGGGCAAGGACGGCGGAACGCCCGCCGTGGCCAATGGCCCAAGTGCGGGTGGTCGGCGCGCGGGCAAGATGGGCGGCGGCAAGGGTGGCCAGCGCAAGGGCCAAGGGCGCGGCGCCAGACCCGGGGGCGCGGGCCGCGGCAAGGGACCCAAGGCGCCGCAAACCGAGGCGTGAGGCACGCAAGGACACCGACGATACGCCGGTCGTCGCGCGGCCTGGATTATGTCGGGCGCGATCCGGTTTGCGCGCGGCTTTTCGGATCGCGGGCCGCAAGTGCCACCACGTCGGGATGGCTGCGACCCAACCGGCGCAGCAAGGCATCCAGCACGGCCAGGTTCAAGAGTTTGAGGAAAACCCCCCAGTCCGCACCGTAAAACCGCACTTTCATCAGCCATTTCGGCAAGATCAGCAAAAGCGCCGGCCAAAACCACAGGCCCGAGGCGACGCGGTAGACCAGCAGAAGATTGCGGTAGTGGTAATATACTTTCCAAAGCGGGCGAAAAGCCCGGCTTTCGGCGGCAAAGGTTTTGAAATCATGCTCGAAATGCAGGTTCGGTGCAAAAACAAGCCGCAGCCCGGCCCGGCGCATCGACAGGGTATAAAGCACGTCATCGCCATAGATGAACAAGCGCCCATCAGGCAGGCCGGCGGCCTTGATCGCGGAGCGCGACAGAAACAGGCCGACGAAAGAAGTGGCATCGATATCGGTCGGCTCGGCGGCAGAATAGGCCGCGTCGGGCAGGTGAAAGCCCATCCGCCCCTTGCCCATTGCCGTGCGCCAAAAGGCATCGCGGCGCCAGAACGGGTTTACCGAGGGGCGGTTCATGTCGCAGATCGACCCGTCCGACGCATAGACAGCGGCGGCCACACCATCCAGACCCGCCAGATCCATGGCCCGAAAGCGGGCGGTGGCGCCGGGCTCGGGGCGGGCGTCGTCATCCATGACCACGCACCAGT
This sequence comes from Rhodobacterales bacterium, assembly GCA_043718085.1. Taxonomy (GTDB): domain Bacteria; phylum Pseudomonadota; class Alphaproteobacteria; order Rhodobacterales; family Rhodobacteraceae; genus Stagnihabitans. Next base: position 6,753 of record JAYSWK010000190.1, on the reverse strand, counting down.
CGGGGTCGAAAATGGCAGTGGTTTGACGCAAACCCTCTTCGAAGCCGCCTGCACCGCCCAGATTCTGGCCAAGGCTGATCAGGTGAAAGCGCGGGGATGTGATCCGGGCCAATCGTTCAGCGGTGCCATCGGATGAGGCGTTGTCGACGACGATCACGTGATCAATCGGCTCTGACAACAGCCGCTGGACCGTCTTTTCCAGCTGTTCAAGCCGGTTGTGCGTGACCACGATGGCGGCTACTCGCAAGGTGGCTGCCTGTGCCCCAGAGCCGGGCTGTGCGGCGGGACTGGGCAGCGGTTGGTTCATATCGGCTTGACCGCAAAGGCGGGCATCTGCGTGCCTTGTGCCAGATGATCGCTGAAGCTGCGGGCCGTGTTCAGCGCCTCGCGGATGGTCACATCCATGTCGAGATAGCGGTAGGTGCCCAGGCGGCCGACAAAAGTGACGCCGGTTTCGGCCTCGGCCCTTGCCACATATTGGCGCAAGAGCTGTTGTTCTTCCATCAGGCGGATCGGGTAATAGGGGATGTCATCGGGTCCGCAGGCGCGGGAAAATTCGCGGTAGCAGACGGAACCTTCATGGGTTTCCCAGGGCGCGAAATACTTGTGTTCGGTGATGCGGGTATAGGGCACCGACACCTCGCCATAGTTCATCACGGCACAGCCCTGATAATCGCCCTGATGGGTGAAGCGTTCGAAATCCAGGGTGCGGTAGCCCAGGCGCCCGATGTCGAAATCATACCAGCCGTCCAAGGCGCCAGAGTAGAACACATGGTCATAGGCGCTGGTCTGGTCGCGGGTAAAGCGGGTGTTCAGGCGCAGGGTGATGCCGGGATGGTCCAGAATGCGGTCCACCATCGCGGTATAGCCGTTTTGCGGCATGCCCTGAAACTGGTGGAAAAAGTAATTGTCGTCATAGTTGAACCGCACCGGCAGCCGTTTCAGGATCGAGGCGGGCAAAGCGGATGGGTGGCAGCCCCATTGCTTTTGGGTGTAGCCCTTGAAAAATGCCTCATAAAGGCCCTGACCCACGAAACGCAGGGCCTGTTCCTCGAATGTCTGGGGATCGGTGATCGTGGCATCGCCCTGCGCGGTCAGAAAGGCGCGCGCCTCGTCCGGGCCCATTGTGGCGTCAAAGAACTGGTTGATCGTGTGCAGGTTGATCGGCAAGGAATAGACCGCCCCGCCCGAGATGGTCTTGACCCGGTTCTTGTAGGGCATGAACGTCTCGTAGGAATTCACATAGTCCCAGACCTCGGCGTCGTCGGTGTGAAAGATATGCGGGCCATAGACATGGACCAGGACACCGGTTTCAGCGTCGCGTTCGGTGTGGCAATTGCCCGCGACATGGGGCCGGCTGTCGACAATCGTGACCCGGTGCCCCTGTTCGGCCAGATGCCGCCCAATCACGGCCCCTGACAAGCCGGCACCTACCATCAAGAACTGTCCCGCCATTCTTCGTCCTTCTCAAACGCATTGGTTTGTTTCGCCTCGCTGCACTTAGAGCGGTTCAGGTTTTGACGGAAACAAAGATATCGGAAAACGTGTTCGAGTGAAACGAGAGGCAGCGATTTCCGATTCCATCGAAACCTGAACCGCATTAGCAGAACGGGCCGGGCAGGAAAACAGCCCAGAGCCCGCATTTGCGGAAATAGCGGCGTGTCTTTGTTGTCGTTTGGCGACAAGGACTTGTTTGGCTTGCATTGTCGCGAACGTGTCACCAATTGACTTGGCAAGGAAATTGCCTATCCCAATAGGAAGCGCATCAAGGAGTACGGGAATGAATGTAGGAACCGCAGAACAAGGCAAGAAGGCTGGCCAGAGCAAGAAGAAAGCGGCTGGCCTTGCCATAGGCGAAGGCAAGGCAGAGGCCAAAGGCGGCGACGGCAAGGGCAAGGTCGAGGGACAGATCGGCCGTATGCTGGTCCGCGCGATCTGGGCGCAGGAATGGTCGCTGGCCAATCCCGAAGGCAAGGGCGAGGATCGCAAGGCCGCCTGGAAAGACGCGCGCGAGGCTGCGATGGAAAAGAATCTCAAGACCTATCGTCGCGCCATCAACACGCTGACCCGTGGTGGCGTGACCATGACCCTGAGCGAGGTTGCTGCAAAGGCGGGCGAAGACGCCGATCTGAACAGCGAGGACTGAACCGTAGTCGCGTCCGGCAAGACCGAATGAAGTCTTGCCGGAACCGCCTAATGCCTGGGGTCGCTGGACAGCATGTCGCGCACCATGGGCATGACCTTTTCGCCATAAAGCCGGATGCCGTCCATCAGCTGCGCATGCGGCATCGGACCGGTCGAGTATTTCATGTCAAACCGCTGCAGACCCAGATCGCGCACGGTTGCGGCGATCTTGCGCGCCACGGTTTCGACCGAACCCACATACAGCGAGCCTTCGGCCACCTCGGCCAGATAACGGTCCTTGGTCGTGGGCGGCCAGCCGCGTTCGCGCCCGATGCGGCCGAACATGTCCTGGTAATGCGGCCACACCGCTTCGCGCGCCTCGGCATCGGTGGCGGCCACGAAACCGGGGGAATGGACACCGATGGGCCGCAAAGGCCGGTCCATTTGGGCGCAGGCCCGCTGATAAAGATCGACATAGGGCAAAAAGCGCCGCGGATCGCCACCGATGATGGCCAGCATCAGCTGAAGATCCTGGCGGACGACCCGCACCACGGATTCCGGGCTGCCGCCCACGCCGACCCAGACCACCATGCCCTCGGGGCCAAGGGCCGGATGGACATGGGCACGGGTCAGCCCGGTGCGGGTCTGACCCTCCCAGGTCACGTCCTTGTCGCGCACAAGCCGGGCGAACAGGTCGAGCCGTTCTTCGAAGAGAAGATCATAATCGTTCAGATCAAAGCCGAAAAGCGGATAGCTTTCGGTAAAGCTGCCGCGCCCGACAATCGCCTCGGCCCGCCCGCCAGAGACGGCATTCAGGGTGGAAAAGCGTTGAAAGACGCGCACCGGATCGTCGGTTGAAAGAACGGTGACGGCTGTGCCAAGCCGGATGCGGCGGGTGCGCCCGGCTATGGCGGCCAGAACCACTTCGGGCGACGAAATTGCGAAGTCGGGCCGGTGGTGTTCGCCAAGGCCGATGAAATCGATGCCGGTCTGATCGGCCACAACGGCCTCTTCCACGACATCGCGCAAGACTTCGTCCGCGCGTTTCAGCGTGCCATCTGGGTGGCGCGTTACATCGCCAAACGTGTCCAGACCCAATTCAACCGCCATGACCCGTCTCCTTGTTGCCGGCCCGAGATAGGGCAATTGCGGCCCCACGGAAAGGCTTTGCCGCAGAGAGCCATTGTGCGGCCACGCGCAGAAAAAACTTTTCGAAAAGTTTTTGCAAATTTCTTCGAAGAAATTTGGCCGGGGCCCGAACGGCGCACTACCGGGACAGATCGACCACGACCCTGCCCTTGACGCGGCCTTGCAAAATGGCCTCACCCAAAGCGGGCAGGTCCCCCAGGGTCGCGGGCAGGATCATCGCTTCAAGCTTGTCCATCGGCAGGTCATGGGCCAGGCGCGACCAGGCGCGCTGGCGGGCGGCGAAGGGCTGGGTCACCGAATCGATGCCCAGGATATTCACCCCGCGCAAAAGAAAGGGGATGACCGAGGCGGGCAAGGAAGTGCCGCCCGCCAGACCCACCGAGGCGACCGAGGCGCCATATTTCAATTGCCCCAGCACCCGCGCCAGCATGGCGCCGCCCACGGCATCGATACAGCCCGCCCAGGTTTCGGTTTCCAGCGGGCGTTTCACCGTCTCGGCCAGGTCGGCGCGCGGGATGATGCGCGTCGCCCCAAGGCCGCGCAAATAATCCTCGGTCTCGGGTCGCCCGGTCACGGCAGCCACCTGATAGCCAGCCCGCGCCAGCAAGGCCACGGCGACCGAGCCGACACCGCCCGCAGCCCCGGTCACCAGAACCTCGCCGCGCGCCTGGGTCAGCCCGTGATCCTCGAGCGCCTGAATGGCCAGCATCGAGGTCAGACCGGCCGTCCCCACGGCCATCGCGGCCCGTGTGGTCAGGCCATGCGGCAGCGGCACCAGCCAGTCGGCCTTGACCCGCGCCTTCTGGGCATAGCCGCCCCAATGCACCTCGCCCACACGCCAGCCGGTCAGAACAACCTTGTCCCCGGTATTATAGCGCGCATCGGTGCTGGTCTCGACCGTTCCGGCAAAGTCGATCCCGGCCACATGGGGCCAGGCGCGCACCAGGCCACCGCCCGTAGCCGAAAGGCACAGCCCGTCCTTGTAATTCAGCGTCGAATATTCGATGGCCACCGTCACCTCGCCCGGCGGCAGGGCGCTGTCCTCCAACTCGCGGACATGGGCGCCGATCAGGCCGTCGGCGTCTTTCTCGAGCAAAAGGGCGCGAAACATGGGGTTCTCCTGGCTGTGGTCGAACTGACATAGAACGGGCGGCGGGTTGTGGATATCCCAAATCCAACGTCTTGTGACCGGGCGGCTTTTTCTTGCCGCAGCGGTCAGTTGGAAACGGGGGGATGGCCCGCCAGATCGCCGTCAAGCACAGCGATGCTGTCGCTGTGTCCGGCAAGTTCAGCATTTGCAAAGTCGTTGAGAGCCACTTCGTGATCGCAAGGCAGCCGGATCAGCGGGGCAAGGGGGCCGCCCGGTTCAGGCTGGCGACCGGCGCGACCCCGTCCAGAACGATGCCCAGCGTATGCCGCCGCGGCCCCGCTTTGGCGATCCGGCGCAGCGCCTGAATGCCGATCGTGTCGTCGGGCACCTGCAGATCGACATATTTGCCCTGCCCGACCTGGCATTTCGACAGATCGCGCGGGGCGAGTATCTGCGCCAGCCGCCCGGCATCGGGACTTTTCAGTTGCACCTGCCGTTCGACCGCCACATCCCGCTGGCTGACGCGGTTGATCAGCCGCCAGTATTCCGCTTCGGGTTTGCCGTAAGAGGTCGGCATCAGCATGTGGTTGTAGGTAGTGAACTGGGTGACGCCTTCTTTCAGCGTCGCCTCGAAATAGGGGGAAGGCCTCAGCCGTGCCGAAGGGGTGATGCCGAACATGTCTGACCTGTTGGTTGCACCGGGGTCGTGGCGCCCCGGATGGGTTGGTGGCCGTTGTCTGCCATGGCCCCTGCGCGTGTCGCAAGCATCGCGATGCAGGTGCGGGGGCCGCCCGAAAGTTCCGTTGCGTCACGGTTCCAAAAGCGACTTATCCTGCCATTTCTGCGGCAAGTCGGGCGCGGATCAGCTTCTTGTCGATCTTGCCGACGCTGGTCTTGGGGATGGCCTCGACCATCACCACCCGCTCGGGTGCCGCCCATTTCGACAGGTGCCCCGCCGCAATGGCGGCCGCGAGACTGGCCGTAACCTCCTGCGTCACATCGACCTTGCCCACGACCAGAACCACCGGCCGCTCGCCCCAGCGCGCATCGGGCATGCCGACCGCCGCCACCTCGATCACGCCCGGCACAGCCGAGGCGATGCTTTCCAGTTCCAGCGAGGAGATCCATTCGCCGCCCGACTTGATGACATCCTTCAACCGGTCGGTAAGGCGCAGCGTGCCCCCGGCATCTATTGTTCCGACATCGCCGGTGTGCAGCCAGCCGCCGCGCCACAGATCGGCACTCGCCGCCGCGTTCTTGAGGTAGCCTTCCGTCAGCCACGGCGCCCGCGCCACGACCTCGCCCGCAGCCAAGCCGTCATGGACGACATCGCGCATGTCGGTGTCCACGATGCGCAACTGCACCAGCGGTGCTGCCCGCCCTGTGGCCACGCGTATGCCCACCGTGTCGTTCCCGGCCTGCATGGCCGCCATGTCGGCCACGGTCAGGATCGGACAGGTTTCGGACATGCCGTAACCGGCATGGACATCGATCCCCCGCGCCAGCGCCGCCCGCGCCAGCCCCTCGGGCAGGGCTGCACCGCCGATGGTCACCTTCCAGCGCGACAGGTCGACCTTGTCCGACCCCGGCGCGTTCAACAGCATGTTCAGGATGGTCGGCACACAATGCGAATAGGTCACCCCATGCCGCGCGATCAGGGCCAGTGCCTTTGCCGGATCGAACCGGCCTGGATAGACCTGCCGCATCCCCAGCATCGTGGCGACCAGCGGGAACCCCCAGGCATGGACATGGAACAAGGGCGTCAAGGGCATATAGACATCGTCCGACTTGATCCCGCCCCGGCCCGGCACCGGCCCGGAATTGGCCACCACCCCCAGCGTGTGCAGCACCAACTGGCGGTGGCTGTAATACACCCCCTTGGGGTCGCCTGTCGTGCCGGTGGTGTAAAACAGCGTCGCGCGTGTCCCCTCGGCCAGGTCGGGAAAGCCGTGGCCCGCATCGCCCCCCGCCAGCAGCGCCTCGTATTCCCCGGCAAATCCCTGGGGCAGCGCCACCTCGGCATCGGCCATCAGCACCAACACGACCTTGCGGGTGATGCGCGGCAGCAAGGGCAGCAAGAGCGGCAGGAAGTCGGCGTGGACCAGGATGGCGTCATCTTCGGCGTGGTTGATCGTATACAGGATCTGGTCCGGCGACAGGCGCACGTTGACCGTATGCAGCGTGGCCCCCAGCATGGGCACGGCAAAGAAGCATTCCAGATACCGGTTGGTGTCATACTCCATGACCGCTATGACCGACCCTTGCCCAAGGCCCAGCCGGGTCAGCGCCGACCCAAGCCGCCCGACGCGCTGGCCCAGATCGCGGTAGTTCATCTCGGTCTGATCGCCGGAGGTGATCCTTTGGTCAGGGGCCTTGTCGAGCCCGGTGCG
>JAYSWK010000189.1:0-5029 GCA_043718085.1 Rhodobacterales bacterium | reverse complement strand
GTGCGGTCGTTGACATGCACGATATAGCCCACGCCGCGCACGTCGATCAGAACCTGATCGCTGCCCCGCCAATCCAACCGCCCCGACAATTTGCCGATCATCCCGCAGCCTTCCGTAACGCCGCCTGCAAGCGGCCTGCCGATTGCAAGTGGTGCGCATGACAAATGGCAATGGCAAGGGCATCGGCCGCATCGGGGCCGGTTATCTGCACGCCGGGCAGATGCAGGCGCACCATGTGATCGACCTGGGTCTTGGCCGCATGACCCACACCGACCACGGTCTTCTTGACCGCATTCGGGGCATATTCGCCCACCGTGATCCCGGCCTGGGCGGGCACCAGCAGGGCAATGCCCCGCGCCTGACCCAGCTTTAGCGTGGCCACCGCGTCCTTGTTGACAAAGGTATGTTCGACCGCGGCCTCGCCGGGCCGATGGGTTTGCAGGACCAGGGTCAGCTGGTCGTAAAGCGACACCAGCCGCAGCGCCAGATCGCCGTCCCCCTCGCCCGGGGCCGAATGGCAGATGCCATTGGCGACATGGGTGATTCGCGCGCCCTGCACATCGATCACCCCCCAACCGAGGTTTCGAAGGCCCGGGTCGATTCCCAGAACGCGCATTTTCACCCCTTGGACCGCCCGTCATTCTTGTTTGAAACAAATTAGCACGAAAAGAGAACACAGGCCAAGATGAATTGCGCGTGATGCCGGGTCGGGGCTGAACAGGATGCAGGCGCAGAAACCGGCGGGCTGCGCGATGAAAGCGACATTACGACGCCATTTGTCGGAAACAGGCAAAGAATTGCGGCAAAATTGGGGCGAACAGCTATGCGTTGGCTGCAAAGCGGCGTTGCCCGCGCATGGCTTGTCTTGCACCTGCAGCACGACTATTTCCTGATCATCAAGAAGCGAGAGGCGCTTCTGCAGTGAAAAGTTTGAAAGGATAACCGCCATGGCGACTTACGAGACGTCCCGCACGGCGCCGTTCGGCGCCATCTCCGTTTTCCGGATGGTTCAATTGGTGAGCAATTTCGGCGGCGCGTTCCGCACTTGGAACTCGACCCGCGTCACCCGCAACGCCTTGTCCAAACTGACCAACCGCGAGTTGGACGATATTGGCCTGTGCCGCGGCGACATCGACCTGATCGGCCGCTGAGCGACCAAGGCCTGGATGCCAGGACCGGATCCCGGTTCCGGCGCCGGGCTTGCGAAAAGCAGATCTGACTTGAAAGGCCGCTGTCCCCGGGACAGCGGCCTTTTCATGCGCCAAAAGCGATGCAGTCAAAATGCTTCAGGGTCGCACCTGGGGATGACCAAAGCTCAAGCCGACCCGTGGTGAAGCGGTTCACACCGCCTTACTTCATCTTGGCAAGCAGCCAGGTGATCTTGTCGGACACGAAAATCGTTGCCGGCTCTTCCTGCATCAGCCAACCGCCAATGCGTTCAATCCCCTCGCCCGCCTGAAGGCTGGCGACACGTTCGTTGTACGACGCCGTGCCGACCGCATGATAGGTCATGCCTTTCAGCAGGAACGCACAGACAAGAAGAAAAAGGACCGGCCCAAGGACGCCGCGGCGTCGGCCTTTTGCTTGAACATAATGTGACCGGCCAAGCGTGCCGGGAGCCTCAAAACCATAGCCTTTTGAACGCGCCTTCTGGATGCGCGCAACACGGCCGTAAAAATCCGTCATATTCGGGTCGGTCATCCCAGCACCTCAAGGATTCGACCCCCACCGCCGACTTTAATAAGGTCGAATTGTGGCCAAATTTGGGCGAAGGGACCGGTTTGCCCTAGTTTCGACGCAAAACAAGGGTGGACCATTCGCCGATGTCGTCACGGTCTTGTGCGGAAAAGCCTGCGGCGAGATAGGCGGAGGTGACGGCCTCGGCTTGAACCACAAGCAGGCCGGACAGGATGACAAGGCTGCCACGCTGAGTATGGGCCGCCATTGGGGGGGCCAGTTCGATCAGCGGGCCCTTCAGGATATTGGCAAAGACCAGATCATAGGGTGCCGCTGCGGCCAGGCGGGGATGGGAAAAACCTGCGGCCTCAAGACATTCGATCCGGCCGTCCAATTGGTTGATCGCGACATTGGCCAGAGCCACATCGACCGCAACCTGGTCGATGTCCGAGGCGATGACCAGGGCGCGGGGCAGCACTGCCGCCGCCGCAATGGCCAGAACGGCCGTGCCACAGCCGATGTCGGCAACCTTGGCAGGGCGGAACCCTGCGCCAAACAGGCGGTCAAAGGTCCGCAGGCAGCCCAGGGTCGTGCCGTGGTGCCCGGTGCCGAAAGCCACGGTCGCCTCGATCTGCAGGGCGATCTTGCCGGGTGGCACCTTGTCGGCGTCATGGCTGCCATAAACGAAGAAGCGCCCCGCCTCGACCGGCGACAACTCGCGCCGCACCTTGGCGACCCAGTCGATTTCGGGCAGTTCCGAGATGACAAAGGGTTTGGCCCCGAAGGCCAGCGCAAGAACGTCCAGCACCACCTCGTCCGGTGGCTCCAGAAAATAGACGCCGACCTCCCACAGGCCTGAATCGTCCTCGATCTCGAACACACCGACGCCGGTCGGTTCGGGCGCCATCTTTTCCAGCGCCTCGGCCAGGGCATTGGCAGCATCCTCGCCGGGCAGCGTGGTCAAAGCGGTAAAGGTGGGCATGGGATTGGCCTTTTGTGACGACTGGCGGCGCATAGGCCACCGGGCCGGGCGCGTCAAGCATGCGGCGGGGATCACGACTTCTTGACTTGCAAACTTACGCCGTAAGTTTTACCGAAAGTGATCGGACTTACACCGTATGTTCATGAAGGGAACCCACTATGACACGACTGACCCTTGCCATCGCTTTTCTGGTCTGCAGCCCGGCTCTGGCTGAAACCGCCGATCAGACCCGTGCCGACATCAAGGCAACCTTTGGCGGCGTGCCGACCTTTGTCGGGGCGATTGCGGACGCCGCCCTGCCCGGCATCTGGGCCGAACAGAAGGCGCTGATCCTTTCGCCGGATACGGCGCTGGATGCCAAGACAAAGGCGCTGATCTCGCTGGCAGTCGCTGCGCAAATCCCGTGCAGCTATTGCATCTATTCCGACACGATGGACGCCCGCCGGGCCGGTGCCACGGACACGGAAATTGCCGAGGCGGTCGCGGTTTCCGGCATGACGCGGAACATGAGCACGATCTTCAATGGCATGCAGGTTGACTTCGCGACCTTCAGGTCTGAAATGGGTGGAAACTGATCAACCTGAAAGGTCTTATGGCCGAGGATGCCCCTGATGTGACCAGACCGCGTGGGCCGCGCCGCCCGCGCGGTCCGGCTTTGTCGGTCGAGCGGATAACAGAGGTCGCTTTGGCACTGATTGACGCCGAGGGTCTGGACGCTTTCAGTTTTCGCACATTGGCTGCGCAACTTGGCTGTCAAGCCATGAGCATCTACCACTATTTCCCGTCAAAGGCGCATCTATATGAGGCCCTGGTGGATATATGCCTTGCCGATGCCGTGGATTATCCCGAGTCCGGTGATTGGGCCGTTCGGATTCGGGCAGCGACCCAGGCTTACCGGCGCATGGCGCTTGGCCATCCGAAGTTCTTTTTGTTCATCGCCACATTCCGGTTAAACAACCAGGCCGGCATGGGATTTCTAAACCGTATCCTGAAAATCTATGCCGAAACCGGACTGACCACGGAAGCGCAGGCACGGCATTTCCGTATCATGGGCTATTTTCTGGTGGGCGCGATGATCGACGAGACGATGGGCTATGCCAAAGGGCCAAGTTCGGTCAATCCGGTGCCCTTCTCCGATGCCCAGCGAGACTATCCTGCGATCACGGCGGTCGGGCCCTATTTCGGGACCGACCGCCACAAGCGGACTTTTGACGCCGGGATTGATGCCCTGATCGACGCGATCAGGGCCGAAGTCAGGCTGTCAGCTTGAGCCCGTTGGGGCAAGTGACCCCCGTTCCCCCCAGGCCGCAATAGCCGTCGGGGTTCTTGGCGAGGTATTGCTGGTGGTAATCCTCGGCGAAGTAAAACGTCGGCGCGGGCAGGATCTCGGTCGCGATCTGGCCATAGCCCTTGGCGGTCAGGGCCTGCTGGAACAGCTTTCGGCTGGCCTCGGCAGCGGTGGCCTGTTCGGGCGTATAGGTATAGATGCCCGAACGGTAGGTCGAGCCGACATCATTGCCTTGACGCATGGTCTGGGTCGGGTCGTGCCCCTCCCAAAAGACCTTGAGCAGGTCGTCATAAGAGATGATTGCAGGGTCAAAGATGACCCTCACCACCTCGTTATGCCCGGTCAGCTGGGTGCAGGTTTCGCGGTAGGTCGGGTTGGGCGTGAAGCCTGCGGCATAGCCTGTCATGGTCAGCCAGACGCCGGACAGGTTGTAGAACTTGCGCTCCACCCCCCAAAAGCAGCCCATCCCAAAAAGGGCCGTTTCAAAGCCTGCGGGCACCGGTGATTTGAGCGGAAGGCCGGACAGGAAATGGGTTTCTGCCGTGGGCAGAGATTCGGGGCGCCCGGGCAGGGCGACTTCGGGGCGAACCATTTCCATCTTCTTGCGGTCGAACAGGAACATCGGGGGCTTCCTTTGCTGGGTTGACCGAATATAGGGCGGGGCGAGGGGCGCGGATAGGGGGCTGGCGGGGATGTGACCGGGGTGAAACAAATGGGTCGGTGCGATGGGCAGATCGGCATTTTCGGCAAGCCGAAAAAGTCGATCAAATGCCCATCCTACACGTCATGCGCCCCTTGTAGGATGGGCAGTTCGGATTTCCAGGCACTGGAAAGCCGGTTTGCCCATCTTCCCGGCCCCCAAGACGAGATGCGCTTGAACGGAGCCGGAAACCGCTGCAGCTAATGCGGGATGAGTTTGCATGGAATCGAAAAACGCTGCCTCTCGCATTCGCTCGAACGCGCATTTCGATGAGTTTGTTTCCATGAAACCTCATCCCGCTCTAGGGTCAGGACTCATAGCCAAAACATCACCACGGCTGCCAGAGCACAGGCTGACATGAAGATGTCGGCGCATCTGTCGT